>JAHEIW010000105.1 GCA_024639185.1 Deltaproteobacteria bacterium
GTTAATGGCAGGTGCGGCTTTCTTATTTCTTAGAAGCGTTTTTTTAACCCTAAATGCGGAAATCTTCTCATCGTATGCCACCTCCATACGAAAATTATTAGAGCGGGCGGTGCCATTGTATGGGGCATCGTACCAACAGGATTCGAAGATTTTGAAAAAGAAAACTCACTCACGATGATCGAACACCTCGAAAATGTCTGGAAGATATTATGGTCCAAAGGCGTTGACCGGCAGCATATGATCGCCAGAAGCATGGTCTCACCGGCAACATGCTGTTTGGTCAATCCGGATAAGGAACGCACCGTAGAGCGTGCCTTTTCGTCGGTGAAGCACATATCGGATCACCTGCGTGAAAAATACGAGTGCTAGTTTTTGAAGCGCTCGACCCGCATAAAGTAAAAATGTCTTATTGCATACACCATTTAAGTAGCCTTTTTATCATAAGAAATATTTTGTCCCCCAAATGAGGTATGGACGCTTTTAAATGGCGTATTTCATTAGATTTTTGGACTTAATGCCAATAAGACAGCGTGGACCGTCCCTTAATAAAAAAAATTAATATCATCATCAAACTTCGCCTCTTTGGATTTAAGAAACCCCATGTTGGTGTCAACATCACCTCTCTCAGAAAAAGAAGAAATTATGTTGCGCTGATCAGATTTTTGTTGATTACTGTATTTACAATGCCATATAGATACTAAACAGTTGGGTTCAGGTACCCTCTGATCAGATTTTTAATTATCTGTCATCAGCAGGTGCCTTGACGGATATTCAACGTATTTCATGTTTGAAAAATACTATGGATTATCTTACCCTTCCCCAAAATGTAAAGGATTACATTGCCCGCCAGAAAACCCCATTTTTTCTTTTTGATCTTGACAGCATTTGTTCCAAAATTGACAATTTAAATCATTATGTTCGTCCGGATAGAACTTTCTATGCGTTGAAAAGCAACAGCCTTTCGCCAGTACTTTCAGTAATCGCCGCAAAGGGATGTGGATTTGAGGTCAACAACGTTACGGAAATGAATAAAGCCATCAACGCCGGCGCCCAGCCTTCACAGATAATCAATAGCTCACCGAAGACAGCAGCAATTGATGTAAGTGAAATGTATGGCCAAGGGGTCGCGTATTTCACATTTGATTCAAAAGACCAGGTGGATAATTTAAAAGCCAATGCCCCGGGTTCAAAAGTTGTCTTAAGGATTTTTACAACCAACGAAGGCAGCAAATTTGACCTGAGTAAAAACCTGGGAGCTGCCCCTGAAGATGCACCTGAGTTGCTGCGCTATTCCAGAGATTCAGGACTCACGCTTTACGGTATCATGTTCCATGTTGGCTCCCAGTGTCATTCTCCTGCCAACTGGCGGGCTGGTGTCATACAGAGCGCCAAGTTATTCGAACAATTTGGGGAATTGCGAGTTATAAATATAGGCGGCGGTTTTCCAATAGAATACAGTGAGACCATCCCTAAAATAGAAGAAATCTCAAATGTTCTTGAAAAAGCAATTAATGACGCATTTAGTAGAAAGCCTATTGTTTACATTGAACCGGGTCGATTTCTCGTGGGTGATTCAGCCCTCGCCTGTACTTCCGTAACTCAAATCGCAGATGCACCATCCATCTCAAGGGTAACCGTCGATATTTCGGTCTTCGCAGGATTGATAGAAATCATCGAGAAAGGAGATGGATTCCAATACATGCTGAGGACTGAAGCACAAGGGAATCCTAAACTCTACAAAATAGTTGGATCCACTTGTGCCGGGACGGATATCATTGCAAACGAAATTAGGCTCTGCGGCCTTCGGGTAAACCACCATGATACAGATAAAAGCAGTAGACTCTATATTCTGAATACCGGCGCTTATTCCCTTGACTATCTGTCTGCAGACACAGAATATGGATTTAATGGAGCTAAAATTCCGCGTGTGTTTTATATCTACAATGGGGATGTGATGACCTGAAGCCACTTAATTCTTAGGGCATATCGATTCGAACAAACAGCATAAAAAATGAGGTCTTTATTAATGACGGATGACATCTATCGTAAATTGGCGCAACATTTGGATAACCTTCCGGCGGGTTTTCCAGCAACCGAGAGCGGAATGGAAATACGCATATTGCGAAAGTTTTTTTCACCGCAGCAAGCCGATCTGGCTTTGCACTTGACAATGATCCCGGAGGAAGCTCGAGTGATTGCTCACAGAGCAAAAATTACAAACGTAGAGGCAGTTGAACGACTGGAGGAAATGGCTTGCAATGGACTTATATTCAGTATCGTTCCCAGGAAAAGGGCACCGTTGTACATGGCGGCTCAGTTCGTACCATTCGGGATATGGGAATACCATGTCAATGATCTCAGCCCTGATCTCATTAGAGAGGTCAATGAATACTTGCCCACAGTGAGTGTCTTTTGGGAAAAGTTGCCACTGCTGAGGACCGTTCCCATCAAACAGAGTCTGCATCCTGAACTGCACATTTTACCCCATGAAAAGGTAGAGGAATTAGTTAGGTCTCAATCGCGCTACTTGGTGGCTCCCTGTATTTGCCGAAGGGAGCATCACATGATGGGCGAAGGGTGTGACAAACCTGAAGAAAGTTGCCTCGTCTTTAGCTGGGGCGTGGACTATTACCAACGAAACGGCATTGGTCGGGTGATCGACCTGCAAGAAACCTTGGAGATTTTATCGAGAGCTGCAGAAGCCGGACTCATTATTCAGCCTAGCAATGCCAGAAAAATTGTAAACATCTGCTGCTGTTGCGGATGCTGTTGTCAGCTATTGATGCGTCTGAAAAATTATCCAAAACCGAATGAGTTGGTTTCGTCCCCATTTTTAGCCATCTATAATGCAGAGACTTGTCAGGGCTGTGGGCAGTGTATTGAGCGGTGCCAAATGGATGCATTATTACTGGAAGATGAGAAGATCGTCATGGATAAGGATCGCTGCATTGGTTGCGGCTTGTGTGTCTCCACCTGCCCGACTGATTCCTTTAAATTGGTTCGCAGACCAGCAAACGAACAACCTGCGATACCGAAAAATATTGTTGAAACCAGTAAGCAACTCGCCCGACGGCGCGGCAAACTTGGAGTCACCGGAATGATAAAAATGCAGTTAAAATCCAAGTTGGATCGGTTGCTGGCAGCGAAGACAGTTGAGCGATTTTGATCATTAATAACTTAACAATAGGGGGGTGAAAAATATCATGCAGGATGTCTATGAATGTCTGCGAGAACGACTGGATGAGATGGCAATCGGCTATCCTGCCACTGATTCTCAGATAGAAATACGAATTTTAAAGAGCCTTTTCGCCCCTGAAGAAGCTGAGCTCTTTTTAGAGCTTTCACCCATTCTTGAAGAGCCCAAGTCTGTGGCGGATCGACTGAACCGCGATGTCAAAGAAGTTGCAGTACAGATGGAAGAAATGGCCCAAAAGGGTTTGCTGTTTCGCCATCGAAAAGGCGGTCTGGCTCGGTACTCGGCTATACCTTATGTTATCGGCATATTTGAGTTTCAGGTCAGCCGAATGAGCCCAGCATTTGCCAAGGAGAGCGAAGATTATTTTGAAACCCGTCTGTCACGGACATTTCAATCATTTGAAACCCCGGTACTCAGAACGATTCCAATCAATCGTCAACTTGTGGCCGATTTTCCTGTAGCGCCCTATGAGGATGCCCTGAATATCATCGAGGGTCAGAAAACAATTGCGGTTGCACCCTGTATCTGCCGCACCATAACGCGCTTAAACGGAAGACCCTGTGATAAACCGGTAGAAAATTGTTTTTCATTTGGTTCCCAGGCAGATTACTACGTTGAAAATAAAATGGGCCGTTACATCAGCAAAGCGGAGGCCAAAGAAATCATAAAGAAAAATGAAGAGGCAGGCCTGGTTATACAACCGTTTAACTCCCAGAAAGTTGGCGGAATGTGCAGTTGCTGTGGAAATTGTTGTGGCGTCTTGCGGTCGTTGAAGATGCAGCCTAAACCCGCGGATGCGGTTAAGAGCAATTATTTTGCTCAGATAAACGACCAACTCTGCACAGGATGTGAAACGTGTCTGGAGCGCTGCCAGATGGAAGCAATCGAAATTGTGAATGGTATTGCGACAATGAATCTGGATCGCTGCATTGGCTGCGGTTTGTGTGCGAGTACCTGTCCGGATGAGGTGATTACCTTGATTCAAAAGCCACAGGAACAACAATACGAACCACCCAAAATCGGCGTGGACACCTATTTTCGCATTGCTCAAGAACGGGGTAAGCTCTGAAGCAAATCAAACCTTATCAACGCAATCCCTTCCAGGGATGATAACACCATGCCACGTTCTATTGGAAATAAATGGGACTTTCTAAAATCAGAGCGAATTAGATTGCAGATTGTCAGATTCTCTGATTACAAAATGTGGCGTGCGTGCGAAAAGCTAGAATATGAAATTTTTTTAGAATCCGGTTATATTAGCGCATCAGATGATCAACGCATTAATGAATTTGATCGTTTCAACAATATGGAGTTTGTTGCCGTTATGGTTATTAAAAATGAAAACGTACCATTCGAAAAAAGACTTTCAGGAGCAGTGCGCGTTATCTACGGCTCTGATGATCGAAAAACCATACAGGAACAATTTCCAACCCTGCTGCATGCCAAACGGTTAAATTACTCGTATCAAGAGGCTCTTTCTGATCCGAAGCTGAAACCGCCTTACGAGAACAATCAAAGCCTTTGGTTATATTCGAATCATTATGATCGGGTATTAAAGCTTGATCCACGCAAGTGCATTGATATTGCCGCTATGGCCATCATACCCAGCCGGCGGGATGGCAACATTTCTAAAATATTGGTCACAGGCGTACTATTGCGAGGTTGGGAGCAATCGCCTATTCGGTATGCCATAGCGGCTGCAGATGAAACCTTTTATAAAAAAATAAAAGAGCGCAATCTGCCCTTTGAGGCGCTCGGTCCTTCCATAATGTATTGGGGTTCGCCCACCATTCCAACATTAGTAGATTCATTTGAGATCCCAAAAGGATTTCAAAGACTCCTGATTCCCTTTTATCGTCTAAGAGGATATTTGAACCTTAGGGGCAAAAGGAAAAATTATGGTTGAGGTGACCACATTTGACGGTGAGTTAGACGAAATTCATCGCTTAATTCGGGCCTCATGGCTGCGGGACTACCGTGAGCAATACAATCAACCGGTAATCGATTATTCATCAATACCTTTCCTGGAATGGAATCTCAACCGTCCGAAATCGTCTCGCAATTTACATATCGGCGCTTATCTTGATGACCAATTGGTTGGATTTGCTGCTGGAATACCCGTTACTTTAAGGCTTCACAATAATACAATCCAATCGGTACTGGGCAGCTTCTTAACCACTCACGTCGACTATAAGGGCCAGGGTATTGCGAAAGCATTGGCTAAAGAATATGTGCGCCGCACACTGGAAATGCAGTTTGATCTACTTTATAGTGTGACCGATGAGGGTCACGCAGTTGATAACCTGTTCAAAGCCGTAGCAGCGCCGATGCGTGTGCCGTATCGGACATTTTACCGGTTTACTTTTCTTTCCAAACCGCTTGACAAACAAAAAGTCACTGAACTCACCGATCTGCCGTTTTACCAGAAGCTGGCATTGCCTCTTTTCACGAAAAAGGCTGGCAGCATCAATAAGCGCAAATACAATTTAGATACAGAAAACTGCATTGGCGAGGTTGTGGATCTGATGAATCAATCCACTTCCTCAAAAGCCCTTTCCGTCAGCTGGACTGAAGATGAGTTGTTATATGATGTGACCGACCGTTTTACGAAAATCTTTTTTTTAAAAACAGGCACAAAAAGAGGCCTCATCCTATTTTATCGCATGGATCTGCTCGGCTGCACCACGTTTGAGGCCAATTATCCAATGACAATAATTGACTGCGTCCGTTTTCATAATATGTCTTTTTTTGAAAAGCGTAAGTTCATTAGTGATTTTTGTTCACAAGAAAAAGAAATAGGTTCAAGCATTGTGGCAGTGCCGACGATGCCCGGTTTTGATCTCAGACCATTTTACGCCAATTTATTTTATCCCAGCGGTCGCTATCATAGCTTCGTTGGCTGCGATATGAAGAATCTTTTAGACTTCCCTTTACAGTTAGATTACTTAGTTTTTCGTTGATCCTTTGGACCCATTTATAGGGATTTAACAGGAGTTTGAACCGGAGCTGCAAGACGCTAATATCATTCTGACTTTTTATCTCGTTTAGATTCCATCTCCCTTAGCTCTCGCCTTAAAATTTTGCCAACGGCACTTTTAGGAAGCTCATCCATGAACTCGATGATTTTGGGAACCTTATAGGCAGCCAATTTTTCTCTGCAATAGGTGATGACTTCTTCTTCTGTAAGTGTCTCACCGTCTTGAACAACGATAAAGGCCTTAACTGTTTCACCGCGATATTCGTCCGGCACCCCGATAGCACAAGCGTCCATAATTTCGGGATGCTCAAAGAGTACCTCATCAATTTCAACCGGATAGATATTATAGCCGCTTGCAATGATCACATCTTTTTTGCGATCAACAATTGTCAAATAGCCATCATGATCAAATCTTCCGATATCACCTGTATATAGCCACCCGTCTATGAGCACTTCTGCTGTTTCTTTTGGTTTTTTATAATATCCCATCATGATTTGAGGGCCCTTTACAACAATCTCACCGATTTCGCCGATCGCAAGTTCTTTTTCCTTGTTTTCCGCATCCACAATTTTTACTTCAGTATCCGGCACTGGGATGCCAACTGTTCCGGGTTTTATGGTTCCTTGCCAAGGTGTTATCGTTACAACCGGAGAGGACTCCGTTAAGCCATAGACTTCACACATAGTGCGGCCGCTGAGGGTTTTCAAATCCCTGATGGTTTCTGATGCTAATGGGGCTGCTCCAGAAAAGAATCCTTTCAGGCAGGACAAATCTAACTTTTCGAACTTCGGGTGAGCTAATAAACCGACGAAAATAGTTGGCACACCAGGTAAAAAAGTAGGTTTATATTTCTTAATGATTTCAATGTTAATCCCCGGTTCAGGTCTGGGAACCATGATATTCTCCCAACCTTGCCAGATAATTAAGTTTTGAATCGCCATAAAACCCGCTATATGGAATACAGGAAAATTGCCTACCAATCGCTCTTCACCAAGTTTCAAATCGGGAAACCAGGCAATAAATTGCTGTACATTGCAGCTAAGATTGGCATGGCTCAACATCACTCCTTTGCCGATGCCCGTCGTACCTCCGGTGTAAAGTATAGCGGCCAGTTCGTCCCATTTACTGTTCTCGTCTACAGATTCGGGACCAAATTGATTGATGAGATCCTTGAACACGAGGGCATTATCCGACGGTTCGACCTTGCGATACATGTCCTTTCTAATAATTGGGAAGAGTTGTTTTTTGGGAAAGGGAAGATAGGTGTTGATATGACAACCGATAATCGCGTTAACCTGAGTATTGAATTTTATCTTCTGCAACCGTGGAACCAAAAGCGTCAAAGTGATAACTAATTTTGCATCTGAATCATTAAGTTGATACTCAAGTTCTCTTTCGGAAGAAAGGGGATTCACCTGGACGGTTACGGCGCCGATGCGCAAAATGGCAAGGTTGCTGATTATGACTTGCGGTATGCTAGGCAAACACACCGCAACCTTGTCTCTGTGATTGATGCCCAAATCAATCAGGACTTTTGCAAATTGATTAACTCTGTCTTCAAGTTCCCGGTAAATTATTTTTTTCCCCATATAATTTAGGGCTATGTTACCAGGGAGCTGAAGTGCCGATTTTGTAAGTGCTTGTGAAATGGTTAGCTTTTGGTAATTTAATGATCCCTTTACATTTGACACGTAAGATCGATGCCAAAATTTTTCTTCCATTTTATTTCCCCTTTCCTCTTAAGGATCATTTGAAAGTATCGCCTCTAAATATTTCAAAAAGAGGTTCGGGCTACAGAAAAAATTATATCATTTTAAAGAACAGAGAAGGTCCTTGAAGATTTACCGATGTCGTTGTAGGGGTGAAATGAGCGATGCAAGTGAATTAGAGATGCCGGTTTAGAAAAGTCATTAAAGTGGAACAATATAGCAATCCACGAATTTTTGCAACTACCTGGCTTTTGCTTTGCGGAACTTAATCAATATTGGCGCCTATTTTAGTATTTTTGACCTTCAGCACCGGAGATAAAAAACCGCAGCCTGAGGAGGCTGCGGCTTTGCTGTCTCTTGGAAGGTCAGTTTTGCATCCTAAAATTGTGGTTTAAGGGCAGATCGGAGTCCCCTACGAGACCATCGAAAATATAAAAGATGCCGGCATCGTGCAAATCTTATTCGCAAGCTCCGTGTCAGGGAGCGGTACATACTCTGTATAACGACTGATTCTACAAAAGAAACGCCAAAACGCATTTGGGGTTCTCTTTCGAAATTATCATATACCTTCGGCGTCCCGCCCCCCATATACAGAAGCAGTCTTTATCGCGGGATCATTGTAACCTGTAAGTTTGCCGGCCCAACGCCTAAAGGAGACTCGCCGATGCGGATTATGAGTATGGTTTCAACCCGGCCATCTTGGGCATAGAGAAATACACCGTTTGCAAGGGCGACTTTACCCTGCACCCCCGCGTTAACCACAAAAGCAAGGTTGAAGAAGCGCTGATCCTCTGCATCAGCAGAGTCCGTAGCAGAAAGCACCAATTGTTCCGTGGTCGGAATTATCATTGAAGCAAAATTGCCATCCGGTTGGGTGCCCTTGATCGCAATAAATGTTTTGCAGCCGCCGGCATCGTCCGCAGCATCGGTAAACGTTGCCCGCTGGTCAGTCATTACTCTGCAGTGCGCTAAACAGTCGCAACTCATCACCGGCAGGTTCCAGGTGACTTCATAAATCGGGGTGAAATGGTCAGGGTTATCGTTTCGATACCAAGCGGCATCATCATTCAAGGAGGCGATCGCTAAAACAGCACCCCTATTGTCGAGCGAAGCTTCATCTACCTCCATACCCGCTGTCGAATTATGGTTTACGCTCCGTTCCAAATTTCGAACTACCGTAACCGTTGGTGCAATTTTTTCTTCAGCCAATGAGCAGTTGCTGCGCCATTTGAAGATTGATTCAATCGGCCAGTTTGCCATCATTCTTGACAAATCGTCGTCAATTATTTCCGCTATGCAAAAATACTGTGCCCTAAAATATGGTGTTGTGTATCTTTTGCTTTGAAATAAATGATAATAACCGGAAAACTGAAAATGGATACGAGATTCGATGCGATTGACGATATGGGATCAAGAGCCAGTATAGAAGTGTTTTTAAAATCGAGTAGCACAATGTGGTATTTAAGTCAATAATTTTTACACCTAAAGACGAATAGAAACCAGCTTTGATTTTATTATGCTTTTAGCAATTCCGGCCTTCATTCCTGTAGCATCGTTAGCCACGGCTGGCATAATTTTGCGACCCGCCCCCCCGTGGCACCTCCAGTCGCCTGCTCCCCGGTTTCCAAAAAGAAAAAGCTAAACAAAACCTGATGTATTGCCGAAATACTGAATGCATGCATAAGCGCATTCTCCCCTGATACCTCTGATTGTATATGGCAGATCTCATAATCCCTGACAGCATGTGCAGCTTCAAATGTTTAGGCGTTAAAAGAGGCACGGATTACATAAAGCAACCGTCCAGAAGGTCTGAGACGTGAACTGCGGATTACATAATTGAGAGGCTGATATGATTATCGTGTGCAGCAAGTGCAATACGACTTATAACATCAATGCATCGAAAATCCCGGCCGCGGGCGTGACGGCCAATTGTAAAAGGTGCGGCAGCAAATTTCGCGTCCATCCCGGTTCGGCGCCGCAACCGGTCCCGCAGGCTCCTGTTACTGCTTCTACGCCAATCGAGACAAGGCAGAATGAAATGGGACTGAAGCCGCTTACCGGGCTGACTAAGACGCTGCGAGTCCTGCTGATGATCAATATTGCCGTTTATGCGACTGCCGTCCTGGGCGGATTTTTTGAATACCAGGCCTACATGAATTTACCGACCGACGTCGATTTAAGCGGGACCGTTATTCCGGCAGAAATTGTGACGGTCATCATTGGTCTTCTTCAGATGATTCTCTTTATCATTCTGGCAATCGTTTTTCTGCGCTGGATTTACCGGATGAATAAGAACCTGGGTGCACTCTCAGGGCAACCGATGCGTTTTACGCCCGGCTGGTCTGTGGGGTGGTATTTCATACCCTTTGCATGCCTGTTCAAGCCCTACCAGGCGATGAAAGAAATCTGGGAAAAAAGCCACAAATACGGATACGGCACAGACTCCCTTTTAGGCCTGTGGTGGGCTTTATGGATTGTATCAAGCTTTTTGGGCGAATTTGCGATGAAGTCAATCCTGGGAGCTGAAAGTGTGAAGGATTACACTGCTTCCACCATTACCTATATGGTCAGTGACGGAATTGATGTGGCGCTGAGCATCGTTGCGCTCATGCTTGTGACGCGAATTGGAAGCGCATACACCAGAAATTATGGTCAACGACAAGGCGCTTCAAGCGGTGGATATCCTGCTGTTCAACGCCCCGGCCCATCGGGTCGCACCGTACCCCCCAACGCGCAGGCTTTCTGAAAAAATAAAGGGGATCGGGCTACAGTGCGGAAATCAAAAATGGCATAACCCCGTGGTTATGCCATGTTTACGCTCATACGGACGGGCTTTAAAAAATCGCCCAATTATACCGCTTGTCATATTAATGTTCCAAAAAAAGGATGGCGGCATAAGTGTTGTAGCAAAAAAGCGTCCCGCAATCGGAACGCTTTTTTGACAACCACTATAAAAGCAGCCTGTCACTTCAACTGGCTATCTTTGCTGCCGCGGCGGTTGAAACCCGTAGACGTCATCTACCGTTTTTCGCTGTCTGACTGGCAGCTGACGCACAGGCGAACGCCTGGAATGGCTTTGCGCCGCGCTGCGGGGATTTTTTCCTCGCATTCCTCACAATGGGTGGCGCCCTTACCATCGGGCAAGCGGCTCCTGGCCCGTTTAACGGCGTCTTTGACACTGGCGTCTATTTGTTGCTGCACACCCCCATCCCGGGTCCAACCTACCGCCATAATGCGCTCCTGTTCAAACCGTTTCGGTCAATTAATTTTTCAGGATTATGCATATGTAAATCCAGCCTATTTTGCAAGGGCCAAAAAAACAGTTCAATTGCCGGAATCAGGTTCAGCGGGCAGCGGACCGAGCATACATTCGCGGTACCGCCTTTTTTGAGCATTTTCATCGCCCAGAATCGGATGCAGGTCCATATTCGGAGAATATTCGCTGGCGGGCACGTTGCGCCCCAGGGCTTCGGCCATCGCCCTGACATGATGCGGCCCCGCGCCGCAGCAGATGCCAATATAGCTGATGCCCATATCGCGGGCCTGCACGCTGAAATCAGCCATCTCGTAGCGCGTCAGCACAAACGGATCCAGTGCCACCGGGAAGGCATTCTTGCCGTCCGACAGGCGCAGGTCGAAAAAGCTCGGGCTGTGATCGTCCGTACGGTAGGGAACCGGCAGCGCGGCCACATGCCCGCTGACTTTTTGCCGAATTTCGGCTAAAAGCGGCAGCATCGTTCGCGGGCCGCGGCCGCAGTTTAATCCCACCACATCGGCACCGTTATCTTCAAGGATTCTGCATGCATCCGCCCAGGTGTAACCGTCGCAGCTTTGAGGAGAGGCCGGCGTAAACGTAATGACCGCCGGCAGCCCGGCCTTTTTGATGACCTCCAGCGCAAGCAAGGCTTCTCCCAGGTGACTGAAGGTTTCAGCGACAATGAAATCAACCCCGCCGGAAATGGCCCACTGCACCTGTTCGCTGAAAATGGCCCTGACCTTTTGTTCGGACATATCGATCTGGCGGGTATCATATTCCCAGGTATTGCAAATATTTCCCGCCGTCAGACACCCTCCTGCGTCGGCCACATTCCGGGCCAGTTCGACCGCTTTGACATTCAGGGTCTCGAGTTGATCTTCAAGACCAACTGATTTCATTTTGGAACGGTGGCCGTAGTAGGTAAAAGCGACCACTACATCCGTACCCATCCTTAAAAATTCCAGGTGAAGTTCACGGACCGCATCGGGAAATTTCAAAACAGCTTCAGGAACAAATGGCCCGGCCTTGAGATAGCCCCTTCTTTCGAGTTCAAACAGGTAGCCTTCGGCCACGAGGACAACATCATTTTCCAGCCTGGCGAGCAGGTTTTCTTTTTGAGAAGTCATGTGTGTATCCCTGGCTTAAGTTGAAATCCGTTTTTATGAAATGACGGTTTTTCTCGGTCATGAAAATGAGATCAACCCTACTCTGATTTTAAATTATCGTATATTTATTTCAGCAGGAGGGCAACCTTGTTTTGCGGATGTTGAAATGGGTTCAAACGCGACCGCTTTTGCTGAAGCAATTTTTCGATCAGTGCGACTGCCGGGCCGACATCGACGTGAAAGTCGTTAAAGACGACCTTGCCGCGAAAGTCAGCCAGGCTGATGGGCTCGGTCTTCTGGCCGCGGCCATCAATCCAGTGGGTCAGGTTAAACTCCGGCGCCATCTGGCCCTGGATGCCGTAACCCGTATTGGCCGCTGCGGCCGACATTTCAAAAGGCGAATATGAACTGTCGATACCGAGGATCAATAGCACCGATAGATATAATCCCGTAAGAAGGGTCCGGCTGGATGCAATCCGTTTCTTGAGCGTCATTGGAATTGTCTCCTCTGTTTCAGCTGCTAACGGACTTCATATTGTCGAGGTGCTCGGCTGCGGAATGAATAATGAT
>JAHEIW010000294.1 GCA_024639185.1 Deltaproteobacteria bacterium
AGTTCTTCTTTTTTGCCATATTCCTGTAAAAGTCCGTGAATAGCCTTGACGTCCTTAATAGTCGCTTTTCGAATCATTTTTGCACACAATCAATCTATCGTTAATTAAATTTTTGAAAGGTTAGATATATCACTGTTTGCGCCAAAAATTCAACTCAAATTCAGATGACAGATGTCAGATGTCGCAGGACAGAACGCGAATGGGAACACTGGGGGCTGAAACAGCCTTTCTTAATCTGTCCTCTGTTTTCTGTCTTCTGACCTCTGAAGTATTAAATTGACATTACTGGCGCGGTGATGGCTCTGTGCCTTTTTTAAACAGGGCCACGACCGATGGTGCGGAATTATTTGATTGCGATTGGCCGGTGTAAGGATGTATGCGAATTGGGCTGACATCATCGGGGATGTCAAAATAAAGATGGGGCTCATTTTGAAGGGCAACCTGCATAAAATCAATCCAGATGGGCAAAGCTGCCCGGGCCCCGGTTTCGCGGTCACCTAAACTGCCGCCGCGGTCGCGGCCGACCCAGACGCCGGCAATAATGCGGGGTGAAAAGCCGATGAACAGGGCATCTTTGTAGTCATTGGAGGTCCCTGTTTTGCCGGCTACGGCTTTGCCCAGAATCGTTGCCGGCCTGGCGGTGCCCTCATTGACGACACCCTCAAGCATATTGGTTACGATCGCAGCCGAGCTGCGTGAGAGCACCAATCTTTTTTTAGGTCTGGTGCGCCAGATAATACGACCCTGCCGGTCGCTGACTTCCATGATGCTGTGAGGCTCAATTCTTGCGCCTCTATTCGGAAAAGCGGCGTATGCTGCCGTTAATTCAAGCAGGGTGACTTCCGACGTGCCCAGGGCCAGGGACAAATTAGATGTCAGAGGCGATTTGATACCCAGTTGATGCGCGAATTGGGCAACCGACAACGGCCCCAGTGTTTGCAGCAGTCGCACTGCCGGAATGTTTTGCGAAATGGCCAGTGCGTGCCGCAGGGTCATTTCGCCCTTGTATCCCAATGAAAAATTTTGCGGTTTCCAATCCTGACCGTCCTGTGCGCCTCTGTAGACAACGGGTGCATCCAGGATGGTTTTGTTTTGCGCCAGACCCTGCTCAATGGCATATGCATAAACAAAAGGCTTAAAAGCCGAACCCGGTTGACGCAGCGCAATGGTTGCCCGGTTGAAACGGCTGGCGGCAAAATCTTTGCCGCCCACCATGGCGACAATGCCGCCGGTGGCCAGATCAATGGAAATCAGAGCCGCCTGGGGGGTGGCATCCTCTGTTTGGGCCGGGCGCATTCGCCGGGTCAGGGCCGCAAGCCCGTCCGTGATTGCTTTTTCAGCTGCCAGCTGAAGTTGAAAATTAAGGGTTGTATAAACCGATAAACCGCTTTTATAGAGCCGCGTCGAACCCAGTTCATCTTCCAGAGATGATTTGATGTATTCGACAAAATAGGGTGCTTGTGAGGGGCCCGACCGACGGTTGTCTGTATCGAGACCTTCATTTTTTGCCTGATGGTAAACCGCATCTGTAATAATGCCGGTGTCGCGCATTTGTCGCAGAACGGTGTTACGCCGCTTGATGGCCAGATCCGGATTGACCAGCGGCGAATAGCGTGAAGGCGATTTGGGCATCCCGGCCACCAGCGCACATTCGGACAAAGTCAAATCCTTAACGGATTTGCCAAAGAATATCTTGGCAGCAGATTCAACGCCGTAGGCACCGCTGCCGAAGTAAACTTGATTGAGGTACAACTCCAGGATTTCATCTTTGGTATAGCGGCGCTCCAGTTGAAAGGCCAGGATGGCTTCTTTTAATTTACGCACCAGGGATTTGCGCGGTGTTAGAAAAAGGGTTTTTGCCAGTTGCTGGGTAATGGTGCTGGCACCTTCAACGAATTCGCCGGCTTTGATATCTTTGTAAATGGCCCTTGCAATACCCTTTAGATCGACACCACTGTGTTTGTAAAACTTACGATCTTCGGTCGCCACCAAGGCTGCTGTTAAATTTCGCGGGATGGTTTCCAGCGGCACGGGTTCGCGCTTTTCAACAAACAGCTCGGCCAGCAGAACTTTGTCGGCGGAATATATGCGCGTTACCGCATCCGGCTTGAAATGTTCAAGTGCGCGGATCTGAGGCAGGTCATGGGTCAGCGCAAAAAATGCCCCGGCAAAGCTGCCGCATAATACGCCCAAGCTAAGAAACAGGATAATGAACAGCTTGCGCTTATGCAAGCGAAAATTCAGCATGATTCTGGCGCTAATTTTAAAATAAAAGGACAGGGATAGCAATAGGGGAGCGATTTAGGAGTTCATTGGTGATCGGATGTAAAAATTTTGTGTACTTTGAAACGCTCAATATTGAAAACTAAATTGAGCGCTTGTCGAGGTTGCCGCCCCGGTGAAATAGGTTTCACATTTCACAGGGCAGGCAGCTACACGGCAGATGGCGTTCCACTATAGTCGCCTATGCGGAACGCCACCTAACACAGTAGGTGCGGTAAGATCGGCAAGCCCGCAGGGTTTCAAATTTTAAAACTAAAAACGGCAGTATTCCCTAAAAATTAAAAAGTTTCGCTTTTTTAAAATTTGAAACGCGCAATTAGTTCTGGCTGTTGATTAAGACCTGGTTAAGTTTTTCGCCCAATTCGCCCATGGTATAGGGTTTGGTGACAACGCCGCTGAACCCATGGCGTTCATACTCGGCAATGATAGGGTCATTGCTGTATCCACTGGATACAATGCCAACCACCTGCGGATCAATTTTTGCCAGTTTTTCAAGGGTCTTTTTACCGCCCATACCCCCTTTAACCGTCAAATCTAAGATAACCGCATCAAAGGGTTTGTCTGATTCCAGCGCTTTCTTGTAGCGTTCTAACGCGTCGCTGCCGTCCGGCGCGAAATCGACCGTGTAACCCAGATAGGTCAACAGTTCGCCGGCCAGTTTGCGAATCATGGCTTCATCATCCATGATCAGGATCCGGCCTTCGCCAAATATCGGAATTTCTTGCTCCTCTGTAGCAGTATCCTGCTGATCCGGTACTTTGCCGTTGGCACAGGGCAAATAAATGTGAAACGAGGCGCCTTTGCCGTATGTGGATGTGACTGTCACATTGCCGCCGTGTTTTTTAATGATCGAGTGACAGATCGATAACCCCAGCCCGGTTCCCTTTTTATCACCTAATGTCTTGGTCGAAAAATAGGGATTAAAAATACGATCCAGGTTTTTTTTGGCAATCCCTTTACCCTGGTCGACAATGGATATTTTGATATATTTGCCATCTCGCAAACCGGGTAGATCTTCACTGCTTTTCACATTTTCAGCGGTGACTTTAAGGGGGCCGCCCTGTGGCATGGCCTCCCGGGCATTCATGATCACATTGTGAATCGCTTGCCCGATCTGGCTGCTGTCAACTTCCACC
>JAHEIW010000106.1 GCA_024639185.1 Deltaproteobacteria bacterium
CGTAAGAAGGGTCCGGCTGGATGCAATCCGTTTCTTGAGCGTCATTGGAATTGTCTCCTCTGTTTCAGCTGCTAACGGACTTCATATTGTCGAGGTGCTCGGCTGCGGAATGAATAATGATAAGGCCTTCTGCTCTTTCGTCAATTCACAAATCCTTTTCAACAGCGTCAGGCTAATTGAAATCGTTTCTAGTAAATGAATCAGTATTAATCTGATAAATCCATGGATAGGCGGTGAAGGCTGAAGATTTTTTGAAATAGTATTTATAATTATTTCAATAAGATGCGTATTGTTTTCTGCACAGGCCGTTGCACAAAATCATAATTTTTATGGCTTTTGACAACTGAACAGTTAGCTTCATTCAATTACTATACGCCCGCAAATACCCGCCAATAGTGCAACTGTAAAAAATGCGCGGCAGTGTAAATAACGAGGCGCAGTTTTTGCACTAGTCATTGGCACACTGAGCGTCGACAAATGCCAGTCAACTGCTTGCCTTTACATTTTTGAAGTTAACGCGTTGCTCCCTCTGACCAACCTTCGATTCGCCAAGAGGCAAACTGAAAATGAAGCCCCTCGCGCATACCATTTCAATCTGCATATTGTTTTTCTGGGCATTGCTTCCAGGATTGCCAGTAGCCCTGGCCGGCTCGCAAGGCCCACCCCCCACACACCGGCAACATCAAATAGGTACCCAGGAGGGCATTGCGTCTGTTCGCGGTTCAAAAGGCACGGTTTTGATCCTGCTGACTGTGGGCATAATTGGTGTATTAAGTGTCCGCCGCAAAAAAAAGGCCCCTAAATACCTTGCTCAGCCAACAGCCCCCCAAACCACGCACAAAGATCGCCATAGCGTATTTATTGATCTCAATAAGCAATACCTGAATTTGCAATACAAGATAGTCCAGCACAAATTTTCAGGCGACGCACCGCCCGACGGTCTGCTAAAGGAGATTTCCGATATCGAACGTAAGGTTCACTTGATTTCCAGGGCCCTTGAATAAAGATAAAGATGTCAGGTGTCAGGTGTCAACGGTTGCGGGTTACGGGTGTTTGGTGATTTGGTGTATCGAGGACGGGGACGAAGATCTTGTGCGCCTATCGTACTCGTCCTCGGTTGTTCTCGGATTGTGTCTCGCTACACATGTTACGCGCTACGCGTTGCGTGTTACGTGGTCGGGTTGGCGGGAGTGCCCGCTTCTACGTTTGTGTTTTGGCCTCTGTGCTCGGGCAGCCCCAGTCTCAAACATCACGCCTATGAGCTATCAGCTATGAGCTGTTTGCCTGTTTATGGCGCAGCCTCATTCGCATTGGGTTGCTCAGAGCGCATTATCCCGGTTGACAATCCTGTCGGCCTCCGATATTTGAATCTCGATGACCTTTGCCAAAAATCCTTTCTGTATTTAGGGCCTACCTTCAAACGTCATGTTATCTTAACGATTGGAGTTCTATGATGGTAAAAAAGCAAATGCACAGCCGATTCCTTTTTGTTTGCTGTGGGGTTGCAGTGATCTTGCTTTTGACCGGTACCGTGCTGATTCAACCCCGGACTGTTGTGGCTGCCACGGTTTATCTCAACGATGGCAGCCAATTGACTGCAAACTCCCCGCCGCCTGCCCGAAAACTCCCGGTTTTATTCGTCCATGGCCATGATCCCGATCCGGATCCGAACAACCCCAATTTTCAGAAAAATTGGTGGCATTCGCTGGGTGACCTGCCCTCTTTTAAACAGACCCTGGAGTTGCCGCAAAACGCCTGTCTGGGAATCGAACCCTACTACATTTACTTTGCAGACCAGGGGCATTCTATTGCGCTCGATGCCGCCGATATTGGTGAGGCCATTGACCTTATTTTAGCCCGACATCAGCCACAGGACCCGAACAACCCGGATCTGAAAGTCGTGATCATCGCCTACAGTAAGGGTACGCTCAGTTCACGCATGTATATAAAAAACCTTCATGATAACAATCTCGATATCCCGGTTTCGGCCTTCATCGCCATCGCACCGCCCAATCATGGATTAAAGGTGCCCTTTTTATCTGCCAGCCTGGCTGCCAAACAGCTCAACAATGGCTATTCGGGCAACTTATGCATCCCCTATGAACCGGCCGCCCGGGATTTTATTGAAAATCTAAATGGCCATCCGATTCAGGACACCCATGCCGACAATTTCGATCCCACCATCAATTATCCGAGCGAGGCGCCCGGCAGCCGGCCGGCCGGATCGCCGCCCCAGGACGGCGTTCTGTATGTCACCCTGTATGCCGTCGCAAACAGGGATTTTGTAGGCGGCAGCACGCCAGCCGATGATTGCCAGGGAAGAGTTCTGGCTAAAAACCTGGCGGCCGATGCCGTCAATATCGAGATTCCGGAAATTACCGGCGGCAATAATATCGTCGTTCACCAGAACACCGTCCATGATCCGCAGACGATATTTAAGGCCCTGTACACGGCCATATATCAGCAAGTTCCACCTGATAATATGACTTTTGAAATGCCGGTTGATAACATACCCCTTATCCCGCCGCCGGCGGCACAGCCGCCGGATGCGTCGGTCGTCCTGCTGTTTGATCGATCTGGCAGCATGAACTGGGGCCACGACGGGACCTTTAACGTTGCCGAGCCCGCCCGGCGGATCACCTTGGCCAAACAGGCCGCGATCCCGTTTCTGTGGATGCTGAATTATTTCAATCCCTGCGGCACAAATTTCGCAATAGCCGCCTTCCCGCACCAGCCACAGCAGGCCTGTGAGGGTCAGGTTATTACGGATCTTAGCCTCTTGCAGCGAAGTACCGTCGACACGGCCATAGACACCACCATTCCAGGCCTGACGCCCGGCGGCAGCACCCCGTTGCTTGCCGGCATCGACACCGCAGCGGGTCTTTTCGACAATGCCGTTCGCAAGGCCCTGGTCGTTTTGAGCGACGGTTTTCAGAATTGCCCTCTAATAGCGGACGCGGAAACATCGCAGATTGCCCAGCGCATTCAGAATCTTAATGCAAACGCAATCCATGTTCACGCTATCGGGTTTGGCCAACCGGTCGAAGTGCCGCATGATATGCTCAATCAGATGGGAACCGAAACCCAGGGCGGATTTTACGATGTGACCTCTGATCCCAATTTCAACCCAGGGGCCTGGGACCCCGGCAATGCCCTGCAGGAAACGTATAAGGCCGTATTGGTCGATTCGCTGGAGCTGGAATCTGCAGCAGATCCGCTCGCGGTCATTGCAGACGGTGAAACCCAGGTTCATGATTTTTATATCAGCAAATCCGACAAAAAAGTGGTCGTTTATATAAGCTGGGCGACTTTTGAGCGCGACAGACTGTCGCTGGCTGTGACGTCATCCGACGGGCAAAAAGTGACGCTCACCAACCCGCCTGCGGGTGTTCAGACGATGGGCGGCGACACATTCCGGATCATGGCCTTCGATAGTCATTTTCTGAAACAGCCCGGCAAGGTCGGACCCGATCCATGGCAGATCAAGATCTCGCTGGCCGGCCCAACTGAAAACAAACGGGAAAAATACCAGTACAGTGTCATTACCCGATCGGATTTGAAGATGAACGTTAAATTTGACCGCCCGGCATATCAAACCGGCGATACCATTGTTATAAGTGCGTCATTGGGCGAGGGCAATCAACCCATCAGGGGACTGCGCGATATAGGTATCCAGGTCACCCGCCCGCAGATGGGCCTGGGCAACTGGTTCGCCAAATATCCGATCTCTGTTACCGCGCTAAAGCAGGTGCCGCAAAAGCAAGGTCAGGAAAATCTATCGGCGCTTCATCGCAAGGCGATCTATCTGACGAAACACGGTCAAATTACTTTGCCCCAGCGCACTCGTCCTGAATATGTGCAACTGGTTGATGATCAGTCCCACGGCGATGCCAAAGCCAATGATGGGATCTATACGGCTCGTTTCAGCGATACCCGGCAGCAGGGAACCTATGTCTTTTATGTCCAGGCTGCCGGGACCACCGGCGCCGGCATGGCCTTCAAGCGCGAAAAGGTCATCAAAAAATATGTCTCCATCAAAGTTGATCCCTCCTATAGTACGGTCAAAGCCGTCAGCCGGCCGGTTGCTGAGAAAAATGTTCGAGCCTATGAAGTGCGCCTGACGCCAAAAGATGCTCTGGGCAATTTTTTGGGCCCGGGCCATGCTGGTTCCATGAAATTGGAGGCATCCAAAGGAAAGTGGGTTGAATCCTTGCAGGATCACCTTGACGGAACCTACACGCGGGTCTTATCTGTCCCGCATCATGTAAAACCGCAGGCGCTCGATCTCAAACTGAACATTAAAAACACAGCCGTTACATTTCGTCTGGCAGATATACTGTTGACGCCTGAAACCCATCACCCCTTCAAGGAGTGGTATCTGGTGGTGGTGCTTGTTTTGCTGATGGTGGTGCTGGTTGCGGTGTGGGTAAAGGGCAGGTAAGACGGCGCTACCGAACCCAAAGGGGTATCGGCGGCCAAAAGGGACCGCTGCCTGACAATCGATCTTACGTCAGGCCGGTAAAATCGAAACTGAGTTTGCCCTGGAATTTTTCAACGCGCTTGAAGATTTCTTTGAGCATGGTCTGTTCGATGCGGGACAATTTTTTAGGGTTGATGTAATTATTCGGCGCTACGTTCTCTTCGACCATCGCTTCGACCTGGCGCGCCAACCGTTGCTGCATCATATAACTGTACGCTGTTTCCAGTTCGTTGTGCTCCTCGGCACTGATCTTCTTTAATACCAGCAGTTGATTCAAGCGTTCATGTGTATTGGTCTCGTCAATTCGATGATTGAGGGCATAGATTCTGGCGTAATCGACAATCGGCTGCATGGCGGCTTTGATGTCAAAGGCATCCCGGTGCTCACCTTTGGATTCGACCACAAAGTTTCGGAAAAAGCCAATCGGAGGCGTAAAATACATCGCATTTTCAGCCATGTGCCGAAAAAATCCAGGCCAACTTCCCAGTTCCTTAAATAGGTATTGACGCAAATCGGTGATCAGTTCCTCTTCACCGTAGCCGGATCTAAAATCAAAGAAAATACTGGCCTGCAGCAACGCTTCGGGCTCGGCCGTATGAATCCAGCGTCTGAAATAGCTTTTCCAGGTAGACAACGGCTGGCACCAATTGGCATTCTTGGCCATAATCCCACCCTTGCAAAGGGCATAGCCAGCCTCATCCAACCAGTTACAGACCCGTTCGCTGAATTTTAGAAAATATTGGTTCACTTTTTTAAGGGAATCGGAAGGCACATCTTCAAAAATAATGGCGTTGTCCTGATCCGTCTTCAGTGTTTGCTCTTTGCGCCCTTCGCTGCCCAGGATCATAAAAACAAATTTGACCGGGGGCGGGCCAAATTCGTCCAGCGCAAATCCGATGATTTTTTCCAGGATCGTATCTGAAATTGTTGTCAACAACCCCGTCACGTTGTGGGCTTTGGAGCCGGTATTAATCAGCGTTTCAATTAACCGCGGAACCTGCTGCCGGACCTGAACGATCTGGTTGATAAACCTGGCCTGAATTATCTCGCGGATAATAAATAATGGGGCTTGGCCCTGGGCCCTGAGTAAATCACGGTTGGTGATAACACCGATGACGCGACCATCATTATCGGTGACCGCCAGGTGTTTAATATTTTTTTGCATCATTTCCATCAGGGCCTCAAAAAGAAGCGCATTTTCGGAAATTTTGCTCAACGGTGACGACATGATATCGGAAACCGGCTTCAGGATATCATAGCCGGTGGCCGTCACCTTTTTTCTCAGATCATTGTCCGTTACCACACCGACAAATTGACCTTTGGGCTCACGCACAAATATGGAGCTCGTGTTGTGCTCGCTCATCACCGAAGCGGCTGCCTGGATCGGCAAGTTCTGGTCACAAAAAACCAGATCTTTGTTGTATATGCTTTCAACCTGCCGATTAAAAAACTCGGTGGCTTGTTCGCGCGGCCTGCGATTATGGGCCACGATTTCGGCATAGGAGCGATCAAGCATCCGTTTACCGAAGGTATCGGTGAAAAAGTCTGAAAAGGCAGCGTGTTTCTGGCAGGCTTCCAGAAACATTTCCTTGGGCAGAATATAAAAATAAGAATCCTCACTGACCTTAAGCGTCCGGATAGCGATGCCATCGTTTATCAGCATCGAAATACCACCGTACATATCCCCCTCGCCCAGCATGCCGCGCAGGGTTTTCGCATCATTTTCTTCAAAATAGCGCTCGGCGGCCCCTTTCTGGATGATATACAAATAATCGATTTTGGAGCGCCCCTGGGCAAACAAAATGGTATCATTGGGATAGTTGATAATAGAGACGGCCGCAGCCATTTTTTCCAGGTCGGCCTGGGGCAGAAAAGAAAACGGCGCCAGCTCATGCAAAAAATGAAGCACCTGACCGGCAGCGACCACCGAAGCGTAGGATTTATTCATCATACGCTTGCGGAACTTTTCGGCAAAAAATTCATAAAAATCTGCGTGCTGGGTCGCAACATCCAGAAAAACCGTTTCGGGCACCACATATAAAGTAGCATCTTCGACGACTTTGACCGAACGAACCGATATGCCGGCATTCATAAGGATCGAAATACCTCCGAAGATTTCTCCCTTTTTGACGATGCCGGTCATTTCCTTTTCGCCGTCGGATTCATAGAAAAGCTCCAAAATACCGTCTTTTACGATATAGATGGTCTCCAGTTTCGTGCGTCCCTGCACGGACAAATTGTGACCGCCGGTGTAGTTTTCAATGCTCAGCGATTCAGCGATTCGCTTGCATTCAGCTTCTGGCAGCTTTGAAAATGGAGCCAGCTTCGACAAAAATGTAAATATCGGTTCTGACATAATGTCTCCTGTTAATTGCAGCCGGAGGTTCGGCGCAACCTAAAGCATGACAACGCCGCTCTAACAACCAGCAACGATCGGTCCTACCGTAGCATACCTGGCGCCATGTGCCAATTCGAATAACACTTGGCGCAGGCAGCAGGCCGGTGCCCTCACGCGCTATTTGACACCGCAATCCAATTCATTTATAGTGGCATGCCGTTAAATAATTCGTCCTCTCCTTGCCATGCGGGTGATCAGTAGGTGACCAGTGACTCCCAAAGCCAGAAAAAATAAACGCTTGGTCGGTTTGTTTCTGCTGGGTAGCGTTCTTTTCAATTACCCGCTTTTGTCCTTGTTCAATCTCAAAACCAGTATCTTTGGTGTGCCCCTGCTCATATTCTATATATTTGCCGGCTGGGTTGTTTTAATTCTGCTGGCAGCCATGGCGACCAGAACTCGCGAACAACCTCCGCCAAAACCCATTGATAAAACCGGGCCATAACCGATGTTAGAGACCGGGGTCATACTTTTTGTTTCATTTGCCTACATAGGGCTGCTTTTCGCTATTGCCCATTACGGTGACAAACGCGCCGATGCCGGGCGCAGCATTATCAGCAATCCGTATATCTATGCCCTTTCCCTGGCCGTTTATTGCACGGCCTGGACGTTTTACGGTAGCGTCGGTCTGGCAGTCGACAGCGGGCTGGGCTTTTTAACCATTTACATCGGACCGACTCTGATGGCGTTGCTGGGCTGGTCGGTCTGGCAAAAAATTATCCGCATCAGCAAGGTTCATCGGATCACCTCCATCGCCGATTTTATTGCCTCCCGCTACGGCAAAAGTACCACTCTGGGCGGGCTGGCCACCAACATTGCGGTCATTGGTGCCATCCCTTATATTGCCCTGCAGCTTAAAGCGATTTCAACCGGCTTTCTGCTGATCACGCAATATCCGAAGGTATCGGTTTCATTCAGTTTTTCCGACGTTCCGATCATGTACGACCCGGCATTTTACATCGCCCTGCTGCTGGCCGTATTTGCCATTCTGTTCGGCACCCGTCATCTGGACGCAACCGAACGACACGAGGGACTGGTGGCGGCCATTGCCTTTGAATCGATTGTCAAGCTGGCTGCCTTTTTAACTGTCGGGATATTTGTCACCTATTTTATCCATAACGGATTGGGTGACCTTTTTCAAAAAGCCGCCACATTTGCCGGTACCCAAAATGCCCCCGGCGGAGAATCCGGCAGCAATGTTGCGCTCTTTTTCGATAAATACCTGACGATAAAAGGCCAGGGATTCAGCTATACGGACTGGAGCATTTATTTGCTGATCTCCATGCTGGCCATTGTTTTTTTACCGCGCCAATTCCAGATCGCCGTTGTCGAAAACGTCAATGAAGAGCACCTGAATAAGGCAATCTGGTTATTTCCGCTTTATCTACTGGCCATCAATATCTTTGTTCTGCCGGTGGCGCTAAGCGGTGTTTTACATTTTCCGGATGGAGGCGTCGATGCCGACACCTTTGTCCTCACCCTCCCGATGGCCGAACGTCAGCAGCTGATCGCCCTGTTCGTGTATCTGGGCGGCATGTCAGCTGCAACCGGTATGGTCATCGTCGAAACCATTGCCCTGAGCACCATGATCTGCAACGATCTGGTTATGCCGGTCCTGCTGCGGCTGCCCATTGAAGAGATGGGCCTGCGACAGGATTACAGCGGCCTGTTGCTGACGATCCGCAGGTGCAGTATCGTTTTAGTCCTGCTGCTGGGTTATGCCTATTTTCGCACTTTTGGCGAATTTTATGCCCTGGTCTCGATGGGGCTGGTCTCCTTTGTTGCGGTGGCCCAGTTTGCACCGGCCTTATTGGGCGGCATCTTCTGGAAGGGCGGCTCCCGCAGCGGGGCCGTCTGCGGCCTGCTGGCCGGCTTTGGGGTGTGGACCTACACCCTTTTCTTGCCGTCCCTGGTAGCGGCCGGCATTATCTCCGAGAATTTTGTCACCCATGGACCTTTCGGCATAGCGTTGCTCAAACCGTTTGAGCTATTTGGCTTGCAGGGCTTCAACCGCATATCCCATGCGGTGTTCTGGAGTTTGCTCGTCAATATCGGCGCCTACATCAGCGTGTCCATTTTCAGTCGCCCACGCGCCATCGAGCACACCCAGGCCGCTTTGTTTGTTGATGTTTTCAGATATTCCGGTGAAGCCGGTGAATCCCATTTCTGGCGCGGAACGGCCCATTTGCCGGATCTTAAATCTCTGTTGATACGCTTTCTGGGCCGAAGGCGCACCGATGAAGCGCTTGCCGACTACGCCGATAAACGCAAACTCAGCTGGAATTACCTGGTAACCGCCGATGCCAATCTGGTCAGCTATGCCGAAAGATTGTTGGCCGGCGCTATTGGCTCGGCATCTGCCCGGGTGATGGTCGCCTCGGTTGTCAAAGAAGAATCCCTGGGTATCGAAGAAGTCTTGAACATCCTCGATGAAACCCGGCAGGTAATTGCCTACAGTCGGGAGCTTGAGAAAGCCACTGCCGAACTGCAGGAAGCCAATCGCCGGCTCAAGGATCTGGACCGCCTCAAGGACGAATTTATCTCAACCGTCACCCACGAGTTGCGTACCCCGCTGACGTCAGTCCGCTCCCTGGCTGAAATCCTGAATACCAATCCGGAAATTGGCGCCGACCAGCACAAAAGTTTTACCGGTATCATCATTAAAGAAAGCGAGCGTCTGACTCGTCTGATCAACCAGGTGCTGGATTATGAAAAGATCAAATCCGCCCAGATGGATTGGGTCATTATTGCAACCGATATCAAAGAAGTCATACAGGATGCGGTTGCCAGCACCCATCAACTGGTTGAAGACAAAAACATCACCATCGAGTATGAATTGACCGCCAACCCGCCGCTCATTTCCGGCGATCGGGACCGGCTGGTGCAGGTCATGGTGAACCTGATTTCAAATGCCGTTAAATTCTGCGACTCCGATCGCGGTAAAATAACCATCCGATTGACGGCCAATGATCAACAGGTACAGGTCGATGTCCAGGACAATGGCATTGGCATCCGCACCCGCGACCAGGATAAAATTTTTGAAAAATTTCAGCAGATAAAAGATCCCGCCAGAGGCCGGCCCTACGGAACGGGCATTGGCCTGACCATCAGCAGGCGTATCATCGATTTCCACCATGGAAAAATATGGGTCAAAAGCAAACCCGGTAAAGGATCTACGTTTTCATTTACGCTGCCCACTTCCCGTGAAACCGCCCTCACCTCTTAATGCCTGATCCCTATGGTATCAGGCAAATGGTTCTGGGTTCCGGGTTCAGAGGTTCAAAGGTTTACGGCTTCGGTCCCCTGATCTCCGATATTTATCTTCTGCAATCAATCTCTGAACCTTTGAACCCTTGAACCCTGAACCTTTGAACCCTTAAAATTTTTGCCGGGCATAGAATGTTTTCTGGGACGCCTCCAGCGCCTGCTTGAGGGTAAAAATTTTCTGCTGCGACAACAGCGGCAAAAATTTAAGAAACATTTCAGCGGTCGCCACGGCATCCCCCATGGCGGTATGCCGCGCCAGGATCCGGACCCCCAGCCGTTTGGCAATCGCTTCCAGATTATGGTCTTCGTGGGACGGATGCACAACGGCCGATAGCAATAATGTGTCCAGGACCGGGTTGACAAAGCGCACCCCGGACTGCTTTTCCTTGAGTTGCAAAAAGCGCATATCAAAAGCCGCATTGTGCGCCACCAGGATGGTGTCTTTCGCGAAATCGTAAAACATAGGTAGCACTTCATCGATGGTCGGCATGCCCTCCAGCATTTCGGGATGAATGCCATGTATCCTCACCGAAGTCCAGGGCACCGAGCGCCGGGGGTCCACCAGTTGTTCGAAGCGTTCATTTTGCAACAGGCGGCCGTTGACGATCCGAACAGCCCCAACGGAGATGATCTCATCGCCTTCGGTGGGGTTCAGACCGGTCGTTTCCAGATCGAACACCGTGTAAGTCAGCTTTGACAAATTGCGGTTTTGCAGCTCCGGATCTTCCACCAGCCGCAAAAACATATCAAAATCGTAAAACTCAGGGCGGCTTTCCGGTATGATGGTCAATGATCGGGCTTTTTCGGGCCGCATCAGGTAGGGAACCGGCAGGAAAAAACGCACATAAAACGTATCCTTCAGCCGCTTGGAGGCATAGATGCCGATTTCCCCGTTGTGATGATCAATAACTTGTCTGAGGGTTAACGAAAGGCCCTCTTTTTCAAACGACAGCGGCTGGGCTTCCCAGCTTTTCATAACGTCTGCCTTAATCGGCTGACCCGACCAAAGCAAATCCAGTCCGACAAAACGCCTCAACTCGGTCAGGCGGCAGGTGATTTCGCCCACACCGGCAGTGGTTTGGATTTGCTGAATGACAAACAGCAGGGCCAGCATAAAGGAAGAGTGGTCGACACTGACCGTATGCTCGGCGGACAAATTCTCTTTTAGAATCCGCAGCTTCAGATTTTGGCGACAGCGCGCCTGCAGCATTTCAAACAGGTTGTGCACCGCAACCCGGGTCAGCGGCCACTGATTGAACATGGGCTGGGACGACAGGGTTGGGTCGCGCTCCAAGATATGGCCGATGTTCATTGATTCTTTGTGAATAATTTGCTTGAGTGTTTCGAGGCGATTAACATCCATATCCGGATAATCCAGTATGGTTTCAATGGCCGAGCGGATACCGGCAAATGAAGCCCGAATGCCGCGGGTAAAGGATTGTAAAGTAAGGTTTAAAAAATTTTGCGATTCGAGCTGCCGGGTAATATCGGTCAGGAGCAATATCAATCCGGAATAGTGTTTGCGGTAATCCAGGACCGGTACTAGCTCGACGCGCAGCAGGGTATTTTCAGCTCCCGGGGAGACAAAAGAGGAAATCACATTCGGTTCGTCATTTTTTAATTTTTCAGTGATCTGGTCAATGGTGTGCCGCATGAGGTTTTCGTCAAAAACTTCGAAAACAGAGCGCCCCAGGCCGATAAAGCGCACGGATTTTTCGTGATTGCGATCTTCCTGACTCGACAGCAGCCTTTTTACGCGGTTGTTGTACAACAGAATCCGCCCGTCAGGATTACAAACAATGACCCCTTCAGGCAGCTCTGACATAATCGCCGCCAGGATATTTTTCTCTTCTTCTGATTGGGCCCGCGCAGTATTCACGCGGCCCTCGATATCCTTTAACAGGGATTCGTAATGCGCCGCTCCTTCATTCAAACGATCGCACAGCTGCTGAATTTCAGCGGCGCCGGCAATCTCAAAGCGATGGGAGGGATTGGTGGGATTAATCAGCGATATCTGTTCGGAAATTTTTCGCAGCGGCCGGATGTATCTGCGCAAAATAAGATCCAGAAACAAGGCACCGGCCAGCAACAAAAATACGGCCAGGATAAGCAGCGGTCCGAAATGTTCTTTAATGATGCCCAGCAGAAAGGCGAGCGCTTCGGAAGATAGCTGTGTTTTAAGCCAGAGCGCGAAACCAATGCCTATGATCAGCCAAGCTGCACAAAATAGCGCAATTGCCTGCCAGAATTTATGTCCCCGTCTTTTCATGCGTATTTTCTAGCAGTTCTTTGACCTTGGCCACAACTTCTGCATTCGAAAACGGTTTGATTATATAGGCGTCCGCCCCGAGTGCCATGCCCTTGGCAATTTCGACCTCGCGGCCCTTGGCTGTCAGAAAAATGATCTTTACTTTTCTAAAATCAGGATTCAAACGCACGATTTCACAGACTTCATAGCCATCAATCCCGGGAAGCATGATATCTAGCAGGATGAGATCCGGCTTGTATTTTAGGATAATATCAAGCGCATCCTCGCCGTTTTTGGCAACAATGACATTATAGCCCTGCTGTTCCATTAAAAATTGGATCGGAACGACAATGCTGGGCTCATCATCTACGATGAGTATTTCTTTGG
>JAHEIW010000295.1 GCA_024639185.1 Deltaproteobacteria bacterium
TATGAAGTCGCTTTGCGATAAGAGATTTCGTCGCAATCAAGCTGGATGAAATGGCTTATTCTTCCAGGTTGATAAATGTGCTGCGCTCGATGGGTTTATTTGCTACTGCTCCGCACTGCCATGCTTATCCTTCTTCCAGAGCCCGGACCTCGTTGGTGCGGATGCGCAGGCGCTCGCTGATTTCAAGAGCAATGTTACGGATCAGTTTGACGGCTATTGCCGGGGACTTTTTCTGCAAAAGGCTGAAATCCTCCGGGGACAGGACATATGTTTCAGAATCTTCTTCTGCCCGTACTTCGGCCGAGCGCGGGCTACCGTCTAAAAACGCCAGCTCTCCGAAGGTCACCCCGGCACTGTAAGTGATCAGCCGTTTGCTGCGATCGCTTTGCGGAAGGTGTATGCGGACTGCGACCAATCCTTTGACCAGCAGAAACAAACGCCGATCGGTATCGCCTTCTTTGACAATCGTGTCGCCTTTGCCGAACGCTGCGGTTGTCAGTTTTTGGGCCAGCATGTCAATTTCATGCGCTGTAAAATCCCTGAAAATGTCCATTTGCGCCAGTTGGACTTTGCCCGAGGCGCCGGCCAGATCGATTGATTGCGTAAGCACGTTATCCTCAGCCCATTCGAGGGCGGTATCGGTATCCGCAAAAAACGAATCTTCACCCAGGGCTTTATAGGCACCCATGGCCCTGAGAAAATCAGACAATGTGCGGTTGGTACTCAAATAGCTGATCAGCAGGTATTTGCCGGAGGCCGATACTTTTTTACTGATCTGTCCCAGGATTTTGGCACCGGTGCTGTCAATCTCATCGACACGCTTCATATCCAGAATGCAATAGGTATAATCATCGAGCACGCTCTCAATTTCACGAGCCAGATTATCGGCCGAGCCAAAAAATAACGGTCCGCGCAGTTCATAAACGATGATGCCTTTGCCGCGTTCTTCGAGCAGCTGGTTATTTTTAAGGCTGCGCACCTTTTTCGAACGGATTTGATCGCCGGAATAGGTGCGCTTAACAATGGATTTGCCCATTCTGGCGACAAACAAACCAGAGGCGATGGCAATGCCGATAAAAACGGCAACAATTAAATTCACGCAAACCGTGATGATCACCACGACCATCGTTACAGCCAGGTTGGCGATAATTCGCTTGCGCTGCTTGCCGGCCCGCGCCAGATTGCGGAACAGGTCCAGGGTCCAGCGGTCGAACAATCCAATGCCTACCGAAATGATGATGCCGCCAATCACCGTCAACGGAATTTTCCCGATTACGGGGCCCAGGGTGATGACGATCACCAGGATTAACAGCCCGCAAAGCAGGCTCGACAGGCGCGTGCGCCCGCCGGCCCTGTAATTGGCCAAGTTATGCAGCTCTGATCCGGCCGAGGGAAGGGCGGAAAAGACGGCGTTGAGCATATTGCCGGCACCCTGGCCGATGAGTTCTCTGTTGCTGTTGTGGCGCGTACCGGCAATATTATCGGCTGCCAGAGAACTGAGCAAAGATTCAAGCGCGCCGATAGAGCCCAGTACAAATCCGGTTAGCAGAATACGGGGAAACAGATCGGCCAGATTGATGTTCCACAATATTTTGGAAATCTTGGGCAGGATGTCAGGAAGCGGCCAATGAAAAGAAAAATTTCCGATGACGGGCCCCAGGTCGGCGGCTCCGGTGATTTTCTTAAGGGCGTAAAACAAAGCCGTGCCGACAACCAGCCCGACAAGCGAGGCCGGGATGACTTTAATAAAACGCCGGGCGCAAAAGATCACGCCGATGGTTGTCAGTCCCACCATCAGCGTCAGGGGTTGTACCACGGTGGGGGTGTAAAAAATATCAAACACAGAGACATGGCTGCGGGCACCCACCAGTGGCCCCAGCTGTTCGAGGATCAGAATTACTGCAATTCCATTCATAAACCCTGAAACAACCGGATAGGGGACGTATTTGATCAAATTGCCCAGCCGCAATACCCCGAACAGCAACTGGATAATGCCGCCGGTTAAAACACACAAAGATGCCAGACCAACAATCAGAATATTTCTGGAAGCCGGGTCCGGAACATGCAAGTTCATGGTCAGCGGCAGGACAAAAGCGGCCAGTATAAGGGACAATGGCGCCTTGGGGGCTGTAATCTGAATTTGCGTGCCGCCCAGCAGTGACGCGCAAATGCCGCCTATAAGGCAGGCGAATATTCCCAGCAAGGCGGCAAAGGGGACAAATTCAGGGCCCAGGGGGCCATAAACGATTATGCCGTATCCAATGGAAAGCGGGATGGAAATAATGGCCGCCGAGACAGCGCCGGAAAAATCCCCCTTGATATCTGCAAGGTGCGCCTTCAGATCCATGCCTAAATCTCCCGCCTCAGGTTGCCCTCGGAAAGATAGGCCTGTGATTTTTCAAGATGGGCATCAGAGTCTCTTTTCCTGCCTTATACAGTCATTGATCACTTGCTGGACTTCTTGCGGTGCCAGCCGGCTGCCGGTTTTGCGCGGCGAGCCGCCAATGATCGCGCTGCCGCCCCAGCAATTATCCGGGGAAGACAACCCTTCGGCCTTGTTCAAGGCCTCATAGATGCGTTCCACAGGAAACATCACAAACGGTGACATTTTACCGATCGTGTAGGCGTAACGATCTTTTGGGCTTTCAAGCAGCGCGACATAGGCTTTGATTTTTTGAGAGAACAGTTTCGTGCGCGCATACGGCCCTTCCTCATAAATCATCTGCCAACCGGGCCCACCACCAATTTTCTCATAACGGGTGTCCAATTCCATTTTTCGGGCGTGCCCCTTGATGGCCGCATCAATTCGATCGCAGACCGCGTGCAGGACCTCCTGCATAGCTTTTTTCGACATGCCATAGATGCTGCCATCGGCGCGTGCCCGGGTATACGGTTCATACACCCAGGCCTGGCGGTGCATCTGGGGATTTTCGGGATGGACCGGGTAGGCCCCGGCGGAGGCGTCCAGGATATCTTCAAATAAAATCATTTGAACCAAAAGATTATCAAATTTGAGGCCTTCCAGCTTATCGGAATTTTTGAGCAGCCAGCAGGACAGGCAAGCATCCTGATCCACATCATTGATGTAGACGCGTGCATGAGGGCGTCCGCTTTTTTGGAAGGTATCCAGCAATCCCAGGCGAATGTAATAATAGACCTGGGCGCAGGTGCTGCGGGTGGCAATGCGGGCCACACCTTCATGGTGATTGAAATTGGCATATGGCCCCTGAATTAAAAACCGAGGCGGTCCTTTAACATAGCCATCGAGCGCAATTGAAAAGCGTGGCTTGACCTGAATGAAATCCTCCCATCTGACAACCACGCGCGGTTCCAAATAAACGCGTATCATGGCGCTACCCCGTCTGAGTCTGAGGTTGTTGCGATCAGTTTTTAAGCGAAACAGGGAAAAATAGGG
>JAHEIW010000296.1 GCA_024639185.1 Deltaproteobacteria bacterium
AGGTCGCGCTGATTTGCCCGATACCACTTTACCAATCGTTTTCTTAGATATTCAAGATCCTTTTTCTGCATGCTATTAACAATGCCTGATATTCGGCAGGTATCGACTTGTTTTCCTAACGCAGGAATTTCCTTAATAGTGAGAATTTATTTTTATAAGGGGGATAACGCAAAGGGGGTTCATAGGCAAATGATTTTTTGAGGATGCCTTTTTGATGGGAAAATGCTTCAAAGCTGGCCTTGCCATGATAGCTGCCTATGCCGCTGCTTCCCACACCACCAAATGGTAGATGCGTATTGGCGAAATGAACGACCGTGTCATTAATACAGCCGCCGCCGAATGAGACGTCCTCAATAACCGTCTGGTAGTTTTGGGGCTGGTTCGAAAAGACATAGAGCGCTAATGGCTTCGGGCGCGAATTCAGAATCGATACGACCTCGGCCAGATCGTCAAATGCCAGTAGCGGCAGGATCGGGCCAAATATTTCCTGACACATGATCGGATGTTTCCACCCCGGATCATCGATCAACGTCGGCGCGATATAAAGATCCTCCGCATCGCTCTGGCCGCCGAATAAGATACGGCTGCCGTTCAGCAAAGCAACCAGCCGCTTGAAATGGAGCTGGTTTATAATGCGGGCATAATCCGGGCTTTTCTGGGGATTGTCTCCATAAAAGCGCTTTACATATGTTTCGATGTGCTCCCGCAGACGCTGCGTGTTGGATGCGTGAACCAGCAGATAATCCGGTGCGATGCAGGTTTGGCCGGCATTGAGAAATTTTCCGAAAACAATGCGGCGGGCGGCTTGCTCGACATTTGCATCCTGATCGACGATACACGGGCTTTTGCCCCCCAATTCGAGGGTAACCGGTGTCAGATGCCGGGCGGCCGCGGCCATTACCAATTTGCCGACGGCCTCACTGCCGGTAAAAAAGATATAGTCAAACCGTTCCCGCAGAAGCGCTGCGCCGACCTGTGCATCCCCCTCGATGACGGCAAGATATGAATTGTCAAAATGCGACCCGATGATCTGCGACAGTAATGCTGCGGTGTGGGGTGCATGTTCTGATGGTTTGAGAACGCTGCAATTGCCGGCGGCGATCGAGCCGATCAGCGGTGCAATCGAGAGCAGAAACGGGTAGTTCCAGGGAGCGATGATCAGGGCAGTACCGTAGGGTTCGAAATAAATTCGGCTCGAACCGACCCACAGGGTAAATGGGGTTCTGACGCGTCGCGGGCGGGCCCATGATTTCAATTTGCGGCTGGCAAGTCGAATTTCATGCAATGCGACGCCCACTTCCGAAAGATAGCCTTCATAGTCGGATTTAGACAGATCGTCATTGAGGGCCTTGAATATGGCCGCTTCATTTTGAACAATGGCCTTTTTTAGCCGCGCCAGGTTTTGCAGGCGAAATTGCAGATCTTTCGTCTGACCCGATCGGAAGAATTGCCTTTGCTGTGTGAGTATTTGCTGAATGTCAACCATATATATTCAAAAGGACAGCGCGGTGTTTATCAATGGGGCTATTTTTTGCCAAGAAGACGATCGACCATATCGCCGACATCTGATGTGGGCTCCTTGCACGCAAAACCCTTGCATATGTGGGCGGTGGCTTTGCCTTTGGCAAGCTGCAGGCCGTCGGTAAAGCCCGCAAATTTGGCCAGGCGTTCGGCATTTTGATCCGATTTGACCAGTGCAACCTTATGGGGCGCAAAATTCAGATTCAAGGCTTCCAGCATCTGCCGGGCATCGGATTTATCCGGATCACCGGTAATGACCACCTCCTGGCCCGGCCGCAGGGCAAAATCCACACCCAGCAAAAAATAGGTAAAGGCCGTCGGCTGGGCCTTGACGCTTCCGGCAAACGCGCGCAATTGCTCCTGGGCTTTGCCATCCCATCTGGGATCGCCGGTCAGGCGGGATAGCCACAGTAGATTTAACAGGGATACGGAATTGGCCGAAGGCATTGCCCCGTCATACAGTTCCTTGGGGCGCACCGGCAGTGCTTCACTTTGATTGGCTGTGGAATAAAAACCGCCATCGCCGGCATCCCAGAAATCTGCAAGCATCTTTTCCTGCAGCGCCACGGCTTCTTCAGCGTAGAATAAGTTAAAGGTTGCCTGATACAAATTCAGCAAACCATGGATTAAAAACGCATAATCTGCGGCCTGGGCCTCGACGGCCAGTTCACCTTCCCTGAATCGATGATAAAGCCGGCCATTTTCAGTCTGCATTCGGGTTAAAATGAATTGTGCGGACCTTTCAGCAGCCTGCGCATATTCGGGTTTATTCAGAATGCGGGCACCCTGTGAAAGCGCGCCAATCATCAGGCCGTTCCAGTCGACCAGAATTTTATCGTCCTTTAACGGATGAATTCGTTTCCGGCGATGGGCATACAATTTTTGGCGGACGTTCTCCCATTGGGTGACGAGCGCTTCGGTCGTCAGGTTCAGCTCTGCGGCCGCTTCGGCCAGATGCCGGTCGAGGTGCAGAATGTTTGTGCCGGTTTTTTGTCGGGTGGCTTCATCGGCAAAATTACCCTCGGGTTGCAAATTGAGTATCTTTTCCCAGTGTGCGGCCTGATCCGCATTTAGGACCTGTTGAAACTCATCCAGGTGCCAGACATAAAATTTGCCTTCCTCGCCTTCGCTGTCGGCATCTTCGGCCGAGTAAAAAGCGCCTTCGGCTGAGGTCATGTCCCGCAGCACATAGGTAAAGATTTCCTGTGCAGTTTGAGCGTAGAACGGATCCTGTGTGATCTGATAGGTCTCCAGGTAGGTCTGGGCGATCAAGGCCTGGTCATACAGCATTTTTTCAAAATGCGGCAGCAGCCATTGGGCATCGGTGGCATAGCGGTGGAAGCCGAATCCGACATGGTCCCAGATTCCGCCCAGGCGCATGGCGGTCAGGGTTTTTTCGACCATGTTGAGCGCTTTGGCTTCACCGCTGCGATGGTAGCAGCGCAGCAAAAAAAGTAAGCGATGGGGGGTTGGGAATTTGGGGGGCCCTTCAAAGCCACCGTGTCTGGAATCAAAATTTTGCCATATCAGTTCATATGCATGATCCAACAGAGATTCTCCGGGCTCATTGGCGGCTGTGAAGCTAAAAGCACGGTCGAGTCCGGCGGCGATGCTGGTGGCTGAATCTTGCACCTTGTCGATTTGCGATTCCCATAATTTTTTGACCTGCAGGCACAACTCGGTCAGGCCGGCCTGGCCGTGGCGGTTGTTTTTCGGGATGTAGGTCGCGGCAAAAAAGGGCTTTTTATCGGGCGTCAGAAACAGGTTTAAAGGCCATCCGCCGCTGCCGGTCAACATCTGGCAGACGGCCATATAAACGGCATCGATGTCCGGCCGTTCCTCCCGGTCCACTTTGATGCAGACAAATGTGTCATTTAAATGCCG
>JAHEIW010000297.1 GCA_024639185.1 Deltaproteobacteria bacterium
GTCGGGAGGCATCTTCGTAGTCCGGTTTTTTCTCTTCTTCTCTTTTACAATCGATACAGATGGGTTGATGATCGACAACAGACAGGATCCTGCGTTCCTTATTTTTCAACGGCCTGCTGCACCGGCTGCATACTTCAGCACATGAAAGCTGTTTTTCCCAATTCTCCATAATTTAGCTCCAAACGTGAATATGCCTTTTGCTGTAACGGTTTGTGATGAAATGCCCACCTGCGATGATGTACCCGAATATCTCCAGCGGCTTTAGTAAATGATCTCCGCGCGACGCTGCAACTCACATCTAATATAGCTCACCATAGTCATTAATTCAATTATTTTAACATAATATCCCATTCGGACCGAATCAAGGGCGCCTGCTTGGATTATATTTTTAAACAAATTTTTTGTCATGGCCTGTGCATTTTTGATGAGCTGTTACACTAAAAAAATACTTGACTTCACAGCGGGTTAATGGCTTTTATCAGAGAGGATGCCGCCGGTGTGAATCCAAATAGCGATTGCTCAAGCAGGTGGAATCCTGTGCGATGGTTTCCGATGACCACATATCCGCCTGCTTTGATCCTATCTGCCCAAATTTACCCGATCAAAAACCGGCATCCGACTACTCACTTCGCTTTACAGCAGGTACTCAACGCACAATCGTCCCGGGCAATGGCTTTGCCGGGTTTCTGTTAACCACTCTAAAATGTCTAATGAATCAATCTATCCAATCACGCTTCTATACTGGGGGGTTCGAAGATGAGCAGCACAAGCAAATGGGTTTATCATTTTGATGAAGTCGATCAGGCTGAAAACTATGTCAGCGGAAAATGGGATGCAGTGCGCGGACTGCTGGGCGGGAAAGGCGCCAACCTGGCTGAAATGGTGCGGATCGGCATTCCGGTGCCGCCCGGATTTACGGTAACCACCGAAGCCTGCAATGCCTATCTGGCCGCTGGCGAAAGTTTTCCCTCCGGCATGTGGGAGCAGGTGCTGGAGGCCATGCAAAAAATCGAAGCGGCCACCGGCAAGAAATTTGGTGATGTCAAAAATCCGCTGCTGGTCTCCTGCCGCTCGGGAGGCAAGTTTTCGATGCCGGGCATGATGGATACGGTCCTCAATATCGGGCTCAACGATGACACCCTAAAGGGGATGATCGCGCTAACCGGGGATGAGCGTTTTGTATACGACGCCTATCGCCGATTGGTGCAGATGTTCGGCAGCGTCGTTATGGGAATTCCAGACGAGCCCTTTGAAGAAGTCCTTACCTCTGCCCGTCGCAAAGCGGGTGTGAATAGCGATACCGAATTGACAGCCGGTGACTGGCAGGCGGTTACGGCCGAGTTTAAAAAGATTTACAAACATCATACCCATCGTGATTTTCCAACCGATCCGTTGGTTCAGTTGCGCAAGGCCACCGAAGCTGTTTTTCGAAGCTGGAACGGCAAACGCGCCATTGATTATCGCAATGCCGCCGGCATTGCCCATGACCTGGGCACAGCCGTGAACATCGTCACCATGGTTTTTGGCAATATGGGTGACGCCAGTGCCACCGGGGTGGCCATGACCCGCAATGCTTCCACCGGTGAGCAGCATATCGAGGGCGATTATCTGACCAACGCCCAGGGGGAAGATGTGGTCGCCGGAATTCGCATTACGGACGATATTCAAAAACTGAAAGATGAAATGCCGTCGGCCTACGAGGAGTTTGCGCAGATCTGTCAAAAGCTGGAAAAGCATTACCGCGATATGCAGGATGTCGAGTTTACCATCGAAAATGGCAAGCTGTGGATGTTGCAAACCCGCGATGGTAAGCGCACCGCCCAGGCCGCGGTGCGCATTGCGGTGGATATGGTCGAGGAAGGATTGATCACCAAAGAAGAAGCGGTAATGCGCGTTTCCCCGGAGCAAATCGATTTCTTTTTGCACCCCCAGTTTGATGTCCAGGCCAAGCAAAAAGCCCACAGCTCAAGGGCCTTTTTAGCCAAAGGGCTCAATGTGTCGCCGGGAGCTGCGGTCGGTATCGTCGCTTTCGATGCCAATCGCGCCGAACAGTGGGCCAAAGAGTTGGGCAAAGATGTGATCATGGTGCGACCAGAGACCAAACCCGACGATGTCCACGGCATGCTGGCCGCCGAGGGAATTCTGACCAGCCGCGGCGGGAGGACCAGCCACGCGGCCCTGGTGGCCCGGCAGTTCGGCACGCCGGCTGTGGTGGGAGTTGCCTCTCTTGAAATTGATCTGGCCGTTCGCAAGATGAGTGTGGGCGCCACGGAAATAAAAGAAGGCGATTGGCTCTCTATCGATGGTACCGCCGGCGAGGTCTATCTGGGCAAGCTGAAAACCATGGTTCCGGATATCAAAGATCCCTGGCTGCTGAAGTTGTTGTCCTGGGCCGATGAATTCCGTCGCCTGGGTGTCTGGGCCAATGCGGATTACCCCAAGGACGCTGAAAGAGCCCGTGAATACGGCGCCCAGGGCATCGGGCTTTGCCGCACCGAGCATATGTTTTTCGAGTCCGAGCGCCTGCCGCACGTCCAGAAAATGATTATGACCGATCTGGCCCGTGAACGTCAGGAGGCCCTGGATGCGATTTTGCCGTTCCAGCGCGAGGATTTTATCGGACTGTTTCGAGTGATGGACGGGTTGCCGGTGATTATTCGTTTGATCGATCCGCCGTTACATGAATTTTTGCCCAATCGCTTTGACCTGATGCACGAGCTTTCCGATCTGAAAATTCGGCTGCAGCAGGCCGCCAATCTGGCCCAGGTGGACGACTTGCTCGAGCAGATCCGCAATAAAGAGACTATCCTCAAACGGGTTGAGAGCCTACATGAAGCAAATCCCATGCTGGGTCTGCGGGGCGTGCGCCTGGGAATCCAGATTCCGGAGCTGACCACCATGCAGGTGCGGGCCATTTTTGAGGCCGCCTGTGCGGTGGCCAAAGAAGACGTGGATGTCCATCCGGAAATCATGATTCCGTTGACCAGCCATGTCAATGAGCTCAAGATTCAGCGCCAGGCTCTGGAAAGCGAGGCCAAAAAGGTTATGGATGAGCAGGGCCTTAAAATTGACTACAAATTCGGCACCATGATTGAGATTCCGCGTGCAGCCCTGACCATGGATGAAATTGCTGAATATGCCGAATTCATATCCTTTGGCACCAACGATTTGACCCAGACCACCTACGGCATATCGCGTGACGACGCAGAAGCCGGATTTTTAATGGGATACATCACCACCGGCGTTTTGCCGGACAATCCCTTTGCCAACATTGATCGCGACGGTGTGGGGGAATTGATGCGTATCGCCGTGACCAAAGGTCGCTCAATAAATCCCGACCTGGAGTGTGGCATTTGCGGTGAACATGGCGGGGACCCGACCTCAATCCAGCTGTGCCATGA
>JAHEIW010000024.1 GCA_024639185.1 Deltaproteobacteria bacterium
CTGATGAACGAAGCCGTCTGCTGAATGGATTCGGAGGGAATCAATGACGCGTGAGCAGCTTGAGCATGCAATAAGAGCGGCATGTGATGTCTCTGAAGATACCGAAATATGGATATTTGGCCCGCAAGCTATTCTTGGTGAATTCCCAAATGCATCGGAAGAACTTCGTGCTTCTATCGAGGTAGATGTCCAACCAAAGAATCGGCCTGATAAAGTGGGCACTATCGATGGTGCACTGGGAGAGCTATCTTATTTTCATCAAACGTATGGTTTTTACGTGCATGGTTTGCCTATAGAAGAAGCCACTACTCTTGCGCAAGGTTGGGAGGACAGGGCAACACCAGTCTGTGACGAGAAATCTACTCGAGGCAAAACGGGTTGGTGCATTGAGGCTCATGATCTTGCTGCCAGCAAGCTTGTGGTCTATAGAGAAAAAGACAGAGATTTCGTACGCACCTTATTAATAGAGGGGATGATTGCTCCAGAAACCCTGATTGAACGGATAAACTTGCTGAATATCGATGAAGAGTTACGAGACCGCCTACTTCAGTGGATACAAAACACCATTGAGGAATTGTAGCTGAAAATTCACTTTTAAAACTTTATAAGGTACCAGAAAACTCAACATAGGAGAAATTATGAAGCGCTTCACGCCACCTTCAGGCTTTAGCCAGGTGCTGCCCTGGTATACTTCAAGCATGGAATATTTGGTCGATCGCACCCAACGGACGATTCTTTTCTGGGACGTATTGCGCAAACGCGGCAACAACTACCTTGCCCATCTGAAGGCCGGTCAGCCGCCGGTGCTGGTTTTCGACTATGAAATGGTGCTCGATGGCCGCACCTTCGAGCGGCCGGCAAACTATTCTCTGATTCGTATCCTGGACCGGCGATCGAAAAAAGCCAAACCAGCCAAACAGACCGAACGCCGCTTAACTCAAAAAGCCAAACCGGCGAAGGCGGCCAAGCCGGTGCGGCCCATTGTGATCATAGACCCGCGGGCCGGCCATGGCCCGGGTATCGGAGGCTCAAAGCTCAACTCCCAGATCGGTGTGGCCCTGGATTATGGTCACCCGGTCTATTTTGTCATGTTTTACGTTGATCCGGAACCGGGACAGACCATCGCTGATGTTCATGCTGCCGAAATTCGCTTTCTCGAAGAAGTGGCATCAAGACACCCGGACGCCCCCAAGCCGGCCATAATCGGAAATTGTCAGGCCGGTTGGGCAACGGCGCTGATTGGCGCCGATCGTCCGGATGTAACCGGGCCGATGATTTTCAACGGATCACCCTTGTCTTACTGGGGCGGCGTTGAAGGCGCCAATCCAATGCGTTATAGAGGTGGACTGTATGGCGGGGTCTGGTTGACCTCACTTTTTTGCGATCTGGGCAATGGTCATTTCGACGGCGCCAACCTGGTCGCCGGATTTGAAGATCTGAATCCGGCCAACACCTACTGGAAAAAACTCTATCATGTCTATGCCAACATCGATACCGAAGAGAGCCGATTCTTGGAATTCGAAAAGTGGTGGGGCGGCTTTTTCAAAATGAACTTTGAAGAAATCCACTTTATCGTCGACAGCCTGTTTATCGGCAACGAACTCGAGCAGGGCGTATTGCGCCTGAATGAAGATAGAGTCATCAACTTGAAGAATTTCAAAGATCCGATCTTGGTATTTGCTTCCGGGGGCGATAACATCACGCCGCCCCCCCAGGCCCTGAACTGGATTAAGAGGGTTTATGGCTCGGTGGATGAAATCAAAAGCCATGGGCAGGTAATTGTCTATATGGTGCATGAAAAAGTCGGGCATCTGGGAATATTCGTTTCCGGTAAAGTGGCCCGTAAAGAACACCGCGGCATCATCGGAAGTGTCGACATGCTGGAATTCCTGTCACCTGGACTCTACGAAATGGTGGTGAAGGGCAACCCCAGCCAGCCCTGGCTGGATGATTACGATATCCACTTCGAGCCACGAACGATGGAGGATATTCTGAAACTCGATGATGGCCTGGAGGATGAAGAAGCATTTTTGCCAGTCAATGCCATTTCGCGATTTAATGACAGCCTTTACCGATCCTTTTTAAGCCCCTGGATTCGTGCCGGCATTTCTGAAACGACTGCTGAGGCGATTCGGCAGCTGCATCCCCTGCGGGTTGAGCGCTATATGGCCTCTGATTTAAATCCGTTTATGCAGCCCATCATGTTTTGGGCTGAAGCGTTAAAACGCTATCGTCGCCCGGTGGCGGCGGACAATCCGTGGGTGGCCATGGAAGCCGCTTTTTCAGATGCGGTAGAAACCGGCCTAAATTATTTCCGCGATGTGCGGGATCTAAGCCAGGAATTCTGGTTTAAGTCCTTATACAGCATGCCCTTGATGAAGAGGATGTTCAGTTCCCAGTCAGATACTGACCATAAAGAAGCAGCTGCTCAAAAAATCGATAAAAAAACGCGTCAACGCCGCAAAACCTGGGTTAAGATGGCCGCTGTCGAAGGCGGATTCACAGAAGCGATGGTGCGGATCTTTCTGGCAGTGGTCGGCGCCAACCGCAAGCTGGACAAGCGCGAGTTTGCAGCTGCTGAAAAAATAGTTCAGGCCAACAGCCGGTTGAGCAAACTGTCGGCCGATCATTATAAAGTAATGATCAAAGAGCAGGCCAGAGTTTTAGAACTGGATGAAAAATTGGCCATAGAGGGATTGGCAAAGCTGCTGCCCACCCGCCAAGATCGTATCGAGGCTTTCACCATCGCCGAGCAGATTGCCGTGGCCGACGAAATATCAGATCGCCGCGAACAAGCAATGCTCGATCGCATCGGCAGGATTTTGGAGCTGGACAACAGTAAAAAATTGACTAAAAATTAGCGTTTCGTTGACCCTTATGGCTAGTCAACCTGCGATGCTATTTCCCGACACACCGCTGTGGATATGAGTATGAGCTCGAATTCTAAATGGTTCCGAACAAAAACAAAAGTCAGTTGAAAAAGCCATGTAGAATCAACTGATTGTAATTAAAACATTTTTCAATTCTCAGAATCCGGCTCTTCGAATCCGTAGGCCGCAGGTTCGAATCCTGCCGGGCGTACCATTAATATCAAAAAAGGATATGGCCGCTTAACCATATCTTTTTTTTATGAGCAGACTTATTTTGACCGAAAATGTCTAATTTTTAAAAATCCCTGAATTGCTAAATGTTGACCTTTTGCTCTATTTTGAATACCTAAAATATGTAATACGCGGAAAGGAGTAAAATATGAAGCCAATAATAGCCCCCTTGGGTCTCGCATTGATCGTATTCGGTTGTGCCGGCACGGCTGTAAGCAAATCACCTTTAACGGTCGTCGATACGGTAGATGTGAATCGCTACATTGGAAAGTGGTACGAGATTGCCAGTTATCCGGCCTGGTTTCAAAAGGGGTGCACCGGTACGTCAGCCGAATACAGCCTGATGCCCGACGGCAAGATTCAGGTCATCAATCGCTGCCACAAAGACAGCCTTGAAGGACCATTGAAAGAATCTAAAGGTAAAGCCGAAGTTGTGGACACCGCCACAAATGCGAAGCTGAAAGTCTGGTTTTTTTGGCCTTTCAAGGGCAATTACTGGATTATCGATCTGGACCCGGATTATCAATGGGCCGTGGTGGGGGAACCGTCGCGCAAATATCTTTGGATTCTCAGCCGCACGCCTACCATGGACCAGGCGGTCTTTCAGGGCATTTTGCAGCGCCTGCCGCAAAAAGGCTACGATCCGGATAAACTTCGCAGAACGGATCAGGCCATTACGGCAAAATAGCCAATCGGGAAAATAGCCAATCGGGATCGATCAGGCGCGGCCGCCAATTCACAACTGCAATCGGCGAGCACCACCCGGCCGTTTACTCGAAGGTAACCCTCGGCAAATTGCATGACAGCATCAAGCAGGTTGCCAAAGTCATTAACCTAACTTACGTTAAGCAGGTAACCGTATTTTAAAAAGGGAGCGTAGCATGCGTTGGAAATGGATACTCGGCATTTCCATTGCCGTCATCATGGCCGTGTTTGTAACGGCTTATATTATTGCATCGTCATATGACTTTAACAATTTCAAGCCCCAGATTACGCAGTTAGCCAAAGAATATACCGGCCGTGAACTGACATTTGGCGGTGATATCGAATTAGGACTTAGCCTGTTTCCAACTCTGGTGGTCAATGATGTGGCCTTCCAGAATGCATCCTGGGGAAGCCGTCCGCAGATGGCACAGATTAAGTACCTGAAAGCTCAAATTGCCCTCTTACCGCTTTTGGGCGGTGACCTCCATGTTCGTCGGTTAACCGCTGTGAATCCTGATATTCTCATTGAGATTGATAAATCCGGTAAGTCGAATTTTGAATTCGAGGTCCCGCAGGAACCCGAACCAAAAGCAGTCGGGGAAAAAGGCACGGGCAGCGGGCAATATTTTCCTAAACTCAAGGAAATGGAAATCGAAGGCGGAGCGATTACTTACAAAGATCACCAGCGCGGGAGAACCGAAGCGATCGCAATTGAAAAGCTTAGATTGGAATCTTCCATAATTGGCGCACCGGTTGATGTCGACTTAAAATTCAGCCTCAATAAAACACCTTTTGAGATCAGCGGTGAACTCGGTCAACCTTCCGAAATACTCAATCCAGACGAACAATGGCCGTTGAATATCACCATCGAAACCGTTGGGTCCACGATCACCCTTGCAGGTCATATCACGAATATCACGGATGTTAAGGGCATAGATCTTAAGCTAGCCGCTAAAGGACCGGATATTGCCAATTTTCAACAGATCACGGGCGAACCATTGCCGGTTAAGGGACCATTTGACGTCGCCGGCCATCTGACTGCCCCTACGCTTGAGGACTTAAAAATCTCTAATATCACGGTTTTGCTGGCTGAAAGCCGAATTAGCGGTGAAATTACGTTCAACCAAAAATCACCCCGATCCCAAATCAATGCCAAATTCCAATCCCAAAAATTGGACCTGCGACCGTTTATTAAACGGGATACGGGCGACAGCCAGACACAGACCAAAACCGAGCAAAAGCAAACTCAAGGCAACAGAGTATTTTCCGCTGAACCGTTCGATCTGCGAGGCCTCCATCAAGTCGATGCAGATGTGAGTTTCCGTGCGGATCAGATCTTAACCCATCGACTGGCCTTGGAAAAATTCCAGCTGGATCTAAGCCTCAATAATGGTCGCTTGACCGTTAAACCACTCATGACCCAGATCGGCGGCGGTGATTTTTCCAGCAGTTTGGATCTGCTGGCCAAAGAAAATCACGCCAATGCAACCGCAAATATCACTGCCAAAAAGATTGATTTTGGCGAAATGCTCAAGAAACTGGAGATTGCCAACGACCTGGATGGCGTTGTGGATCTCGATATTAACTTCAGCGGTCAGGGAAAATCGGTGGCCGCGCTGATGGCCGGGCTCAATGGGGACATTATCGCTATCATGAGTGAAGGCCGGGTACCCGTCGACTATTTGAATCTATTGAGTGCTGATATTACCACCAGCCTCTTGGGCCTCATCAATCCACTGGAAAAAAAAATCGATCGCGCAAGCATTAACTGCGCTGTTGTTGATTTCAACATCCAAGACGGTTTGGCCCAAAGTGACATCATCATCATCGATGACCCCGAAAAGACCCTTTTTAGCAAAGGCACAATCGATTTCAAAACTGAAGCGCTTGACTTTGAGATATACACCAAGCCCAAAAAAGGCCTTGGAACCAAAGAAACCGGCAAACTCAGTTTGAGCTTGAGTCAGATTACCAAACCGTTTAAGCTGGGCGGTACCCTGGCCAATCCATCGCTGGGTATCAGCCCCGAACGAACCGTCACAACCGTTGGTCGTGCCTTATTGGGGCCGCCGGGCTGGGCGTCTCTTCTGGTTTCCGGTTCATTCGATAAAGAAGGCCGATGTGCTGCAGCCCTTAAAATTGCCGGTCGAGGCAGACCCAAAACCAAGGCTGCGTCCGGTGATATAAAAGAGCAACAGAAGAATGGCAGCAAAAATAAAAAGGAAGGTGTCGGGAGCAAAATAAAAAACCTGTTCCGCAAGCAAAAATAAATTCCGACTTTTGTCACCTGAGAAAAACAAGACGGAATGGCTTTGGAATTGAATGCTCTAACAACCCAGCGGGCCATGTCCTTGCGCTTTACAGCGGCGCTGGGGCAGAAAAGCGTGCCCCCGCATCCGGCGATGATCCGGCGGTCGCGCATCAGGTTGATATTGTTATGGTGAACGCTATTGTTATCATCAGTAAAATGGTCTTCGCTGGCCTTTAAATGATCGATATCCATTTCCCGGAGGCGTCCTTGTAAAGGAAATTGCGCATGTCGGCGTAATTGAAATTCGTATTGCAGGGATAATCCTCGATAATCTCGATGAACGCATAGGCAGCAGAGATGGTATCGGCGCTGCGCGGCAGGCACCAGGAACCCGCGCTGCCGACATAATCCCAGGTAGTGCCCGGCTTATGCCAGACCTGCATATTCCAGCCGTAGCCGATGAGACCGTTTTGCTGCTCACAACCGACGCGCGAAACCCGGATCCGATACCATCGTTTAGGCCATAGCGGCCTCAGGTTGTGCGCCTTGTATGACCAGCCGGTTTCCGGGTCGATCAGAGCCGGTCCCCCGGCCTCGTACCCACTCCAGTCGATATACCAGGAGGTGATGCCCTCGTGCCGCCATCCCGAGCCGCCGCGGGCCGGTCCGTCGTGCAGGGCATAATCGGTGACACCCTTATCACTGCCAATATTGACCGTAATCGGCGTGAACCACACAAACGATCCCAGATCGCGCACGGGACCGTCACAGGTTTCCGCATCGCTGCAAGTGACTGACTGGTTGACGCGCACATCGTACTGAAAACCGGTCACCGGGAACTCTGCCGCGCTTCCATCCGAATAGCCGAATCTTTCGAAATTAAGAAGATCCGTCTGATACTTGAAAGCGGTCGCTGTTGAAGGGGTGAACGGCACCGCCACAGCCATTGCGAGCACGAAGGTGCACAGCAATCGTGTAAATCCATTCATAACTTCCTTCTTTCGGAAACGTAAAAGTGGATGAAATAATAATGAATTTAAAACGATAAAGAAGAATGTGTGACGGATGGAAAGGGGGAAGGCAGCACTAAGTGCCGTCAATACATCGCGAAGCTTGCCGGTCAACCTCAACCGGCTATTGCTTAATTACTTATTTTTTTTCTATGTCAATATGCATTTGGCTGGTATCCGAACTATTGGGTTGGCCAGGAAAGTTATAATTTCATGGACGTCCCCTTTTTCAAATCAGGTAAAATTGCAGATCATGCTGTCGTTGGGTATAAATGCCTTAAACGATCGCCCGGTCTCCCGGGCAATATATCCGGGCACAGCAATACCGGATGCAGCCTCGGCATAATTGACGAATGTACGCCCATCAATTCGGACTTTCATGCCTTTTTGAGGCGCCTTTAAAGGGACGATCGCGAAAGTGTTCTCATATTTGTCTTTAAGATCTGTATGACCGAGTTTAGCGGCGTGTTTGCCGATGCTGACCTCAAGGTAATGCCGCGAACCTCTCTGGATTTTCTCTTTGTACGCTTCACCGATTATCATCAACACATCGTCTAGTTTTTTATTCATTGCATGACCCCTATTGGCAGACCGCCCTTTTTTATTTATTGCGTTGTCTTGGCGATCATCGACCTGTTGTACTCCCACCGCGACATCTATCGATCAAAATTCAAGCGACCCATAACTTCATACTTCGCTGCTGGAATAAGCTTAAGGAGGACTCCTTCGCCGGATGATACCACCTCGTCCGCCATGGCAGAGATCGTCACCAGGTGGGATACCAGAATGATCAGTTTGCCGTCCAGCGGTTGTTGTCCGATGAAGTTTCTCAATGCTTTTAGATTGGGTTCACGATTCTGGGTCAGCTCATAGAAAGAATTTAAAGCCGGCAGTTCGGCCACCGGCCCCATCTGGAGCAGTTTAGCTGTCTCCAGGCAGCGGCACCACTGGCTTGAATAGACCCTGGCCGAGTTAATACCCTTTGAGCGCAGCCAATCACCGATGGCCCTGGCCTGATCCCGGCCGCGATCATCCAGGTTGCGCTGGGTGGAACAATCGCCGATCTGAAAACTGGCCGGATCGCCGCTGCCCGGTGCGAGCGCATGCCGGATCATCAGAATGTGGCCGCCGGTTTTCAAGCCCTTCATCAGTGCTGCGGGATCAGAATCCACGCCAGCCACGGCAACAGGGCACAGCCCCAGCAACAAAACGATTGTATACGCCCAGATTCGCATGCGCACCTCCTTTGCTTAAAAATTTTTGATTTTGGCCATCAAGTATATTATATTGCCTGTAACTGATTTTTTTATTCCAATCGATTTCGGTTATCTTAACCTATTCATTTTTTGATTCAATGGCAAAAATAAAAATCACGACGATCGGAGGCGGCAGCGGCCAATACGCACTTTTGGCCGGTCTGAGAGATCTAGAAGAAATCGACATCACTTCTATTGTCTCCATGGTGGACAGCGGTGGCAGTACCGGCAGATTAAGGGATGAGCTGGGCATTTTGCCCCCCGGAGATGTTTTAAAGTGTTTGCTGGCGCTATCGCCGCAGCGTGAAATAGCACGCACGCTTCTGCTCAGGCGATTTAAAAAAGATAAACGCCTGAAAGGTCATAATGCCGGCAATATGCTCCTGACCATGCTCTCACGTTATACGGGCAGCTTTCCGACCGGCATTCAGGCTCTGGGTGAGATATTGAATGTACGGGGCACGATTTTACCGGTAACAACCGACAGAGCGACCCTGGTAGCGGAATTGACCGACGGCACGCGCATATTCGGTGAAAGTGCCATCGATGTGCCCCGGGGCGGGCAACCATCTAAAATCAAGGATGTTTACCTGGTGCCGCATCACAGCGGCCACATTCAGGCTTTTTCGCCGGTCATTGACGCCATCAAAGAGGCAAATTTGATCATCATTGGTCCCGGTGATTTATTTACCAGTATACTTTCCAACATCGTTGTCCCGGGTGTTAAAAAAGCCATCCAGGAAACCCATGCAACCATTCTGTATGTGGTCAATATCATGACCAAGTATGGTGAAACCCATAACTATGGGTGCATCGATTTTATTCAAAAGCTGGAGGAGGGTATCGGTCGCAACGTTCACAGCGTCATCTGCAATCGCGCGAAACCGCGAGATCATTTATTGGCAGAATATCGCAAACAAAAGGCCGAATTTGTCGAATGTGTCGATGATCACCAATTCTGGAAGGAACGCAAACTTTATCTGGCTGACTTGCTCGATACGTCCGGCAGCATCGTGCGGCATGACGCTAAAAAATTGGCCTGCTTAATTCAGAAGATTATTGTCAGCTAAATGGTCAGGTGACCGGGTCTAACAATAAAAAAGGATATGATCACAGGATCATATCCTTTTTGTGTTTTTACCCGTTTTGCTTAAATAGCCAGCGGCGAATCAGCGGATTCAATCGCTTTTTTGAGGGTTAAACAATTTTTGCCGCGGTTGCGCTGATAACATATATCGTTGGTCAGGTTTTTAACGATATGGATTCCCAGTCCCCCGATTTTAATATTTTTTGGATCAATCGGGACAGGGGTTTCTTGTTTTGAAAGTGGATTAAACGGGATGCCGCCGTCTTCAACATCTAAAATCAGCACATCATTGTCCAATTGAAGCGTGAATTGAATTAAGTGATGACGATCGTCGTCGAAACCGTAAGAAACGATATTGGTAAACAATTCGTCCAGGCAAAGGATGATCTCAAACAGACAGTCTTGCGACAGACCTGCTATCTGACCAAAATATTCTACATGCCGGCGCAGAACCGTAAGCTCGGACAGATCATTTTTGAGTCCAAAAGCGTAGGTTTGTGGTGCACAACTGTCTTTGGCGCTCTCATTATTGTCTGAAATTTCTGGACTATCCATTTTGGTTCACTTCCTGTTGCGGCCTTCTTTCTGGCATTATGGGGTTGGAAACCTAAGAACCTGGCCTTGAAATAAGCAAAATATTTGCCAATATGTTGGTTTTGATTGATTAAAGTTGTAACTACCTAAATTTAAATAATAAAATGGATAATTTTAACTTTAAGCGATGCGAATAGCCCGGCAAGAATATGTGCAAAATGCCCAGCAGGGTGGGGAGAATTACCCACATTGCATGTTCGCAGGCCCAATTTTGCCCGGGTATCCATTTGCCATCCCGACGGTTGATCAGCTGCAGGGTGAGCCCCGGACGCGTAATTGAATGATTGTCGGCAACATGTTAAAGATGGGTCATTATAAACAACTCTGGCTGATCACAGCCGTTTACGATTTTCTGTGGTTGTTATGGATTTAAAAAACGTTGACCGGCTCCTGCAACAGCATGGCCTTTTCAGGCAACATATCATCGACCGTCTGAATGCCCAAAACAGTCATCAGTCGATATTTAAACTTGAAAACGTCGACTGGCATTCGGTTTCGGCGGTACTGTTTCTGCTGGGGAAATATCCGGGAAACGATCGATTTTACGGCCAGCCCTGTCTGATTCTCAACAAACGGTCTGTCAAAGTCCGCCAGCCGGGTGACCTCTGTTGTCCCGGGGGCCGGATTAGCCCGCGATTGGACGCCGCTCTGGCAACGCTGTTGCGATTTCCGCAGTCGCCTCTGGCACGCTGGCAGCACTGGCAGCGCTGGCGGCGGGAGCGGCCGCGTCAGGCGGAATGGCTGCGCCTGCTTCTGGCCACCGGTTTGCGTGAAAGCCTGGAGGAGATGCGCCTCAACCCTTTTGGACTGACGTTTTTGGGTCCGCTGCCGGCACAATCTCTGGTCATGTTTAATCGCGTAATTTATCCAATGGTCGTCTGGGTTTCGGGTCAGAAGCGATTTTACCCCAACTGGGAGGTTGATAAAATCGTTTATATTCCTTTGCGTAAGTTATTTGATCCGGCAAAATACGCCCGCTATCGCCTGCGAATCGAAAACCCTTCAGCAGGCGACATACTGAATACCTTTCCGTGCTTTCGGTATGAAAAAGCTGGCGATACTGACATTTTGTGGGGTGCGACTTACCGGATTGCGATCGGATTTTTAAAACGGATATTTGATTTTGAACCGCCGAAAACGCATTCTCTTCCGGAAATCCATGGTCACATCGGCAGATCTTATCTCTCACGGGCACCCTAAACCGCGAATAGAGCAAAACAGGGATTGATCTGCGGGGCGTATTGGAATATGTCATATAAAATAGACCGTCAATCGCAAGAATAAAAGGAGGATAATTATGGCAATTTTTTTTATGTTCGGCAATTACACCCCTGAAGCACGAGCGCAGATGAGTGCCGCCAGAACACAGCAGGCCATCAGCACAGTCCAGAAGCTGGGCGGTGAGGTCAATGCCATGCATGCGCTTCTGGGGCCATACGACCTTCTGTTTTGCGTCACGTTGCCCGGCATTGATGATGCCATAAAAGCCTCAGTTGCGCTGAGCGATCAGACCGGGATTTCATTCACAACCTGTCCGGCGGTTACGGTTGAAGCTTTTGATGAGCTGGTAAAATCGGCTGGCTAGATTCGGCGTTAAAGAGCCGGGTATTATCAAACATTGCCTTGGCGGGTCTAAAATGGTAGGCCGGCATATAAAAATCAAAAGGGGCTGCGGATATGCTCACAGCCCCTTTTTTTCTGGTAGGCGGTACTGGATTTGAACCAGTGACTTCTACCGTGTGAAGGTAGCACTCTCCCACTGAGTTAACCGCCCATATTTTGCATGAAAATTAATGAGAAGTTTCTATTATCGTTAACGAATACGGGTAAAAAAATCAACAGCTAAAACAAATTACCAGTCAACTCAAATGGATTAAAATCATTTTATCTCATTAATTTTCACCCTTGAGACAACGCGGCAAGCCGGAGGCTTCCATCTGCTGCGTTATTAAGGACGAGGCATAGTTGACTATAGCCTCGCCCTTAAATGCCTTGCATATGAAAGCCTTCGACTCGTGCAAAATCCAAATAATTTATTCAATAAAGAATTGTCGGTGTCCAAGTCAAGACTTTTTACGTATCTTGATCAGGCTTGTTTTCCTTCACCCCGACTGACGCTTGCAGGCTTTCGGTCGATCGTTTCGATTCCTCCGTCTCATGCTGAGCGTCCATGTTTTCGGCCGGTATTTCTGATTCCACTGTTTCTGTAGGAGCGTTCTCATCTTCTATCTGAGTTTCGGTTGAAACGTCAGCTTCCAGCTGATCTTCATCAGTTGTTTCAGCCATTTCCTCTGATAAAGTGCTGCCGAATTCCTCGATTTCTTTGGGGGTCGGCAGGTCTTTGAGATTTTCAAGCCCGAATACTTCCAAAAACCGTTTGGTGGTGGCATAAATCAACGGACGACCGGGAATTTCTTTGCGGCCCAGCACGCGGATAAATTTCCGCTCCAACAGCACGCGCAACACACCCCCGCAATCGACGCCCCGCAGCAGCTCGATGTCGGCACGAATGACCGGTTGCTTATAGGCGATGATGGCCAGTGTTTCCAAAGCGGCTTTACTCAAACGCTGCGGTTTGGGCTGCAGCAAACGTTTGATATATTCCATGTACTCAGGGCGGGTGCGGATTTGATATCCACCGGCAACCGGATTCAGGTAAAAACCGCCCTGACGCGTTTCGTAATCTTGCATCAGTTCATTTAGCGCTTCGCGCAGCACTTTGGTTTCGGTACCACCAATGATTTGTTTCAAGCGCTCAATCGTTAACGGCTCATCAGCGACAAACAGTAAACTTTCGACAATATTTTTAAGATCATCCATCAGACATAAAAGAGGCGCAGTACGCCGGTTTGTGCATGCTGTGCAATGCGAATCAATGTCAGTTTGACCATTTCCAAAACAGCCAGAAACGTCACAATGACCTCGGTTTTATCCGGCTGTTCTGAAAATAATTGATCAAAGGTCACCGAGCCCTTGGCTTCCAGTATATCGGCAATCTGGGTTATTCTTTCCTTAACAGATATTTTGTCAGGCGTAAATTCCAACTGCAAATCGTCGGGAATTTTTGCCAGAATTTTTTGAAAAGCGTCAATGAGCTCGAAAAGACCGACCTGGACATAGGGTTCATCCTGTTCGTCTAAAAATTGCTGGTGATCACTGCTGCGGACGAAGGTCGCTTCACCCAAAATATGTCTTTCCGACAGTTGCTCGGCGGCGGATTTCATTTGAAGGTATTCAATCAGCGGTTTGATAATCTCCTGGCGTGGATCATCGTCTTCTTCTTCATCAGCAGTTGCCGGTAATAACATGCGCGATTTGATCTGGGCCAAGGTAGAGGCCATGACAATAAACTCTCCGGCGAAGTCAATGTTCATGATTTTGATCCACTCCAGGTACTGCAGATACTGCTCGGTAACCATGGCGACGGGAATGTCATAGATATCCAATTCATTTTTTTTAATCAAATGAACCAGAAGATCCATCGGACCTTCAAAGATGTTCTCCAGCTGAACTTTGTAAATTTCTTCTTGCATAGGGTAACGCTACCTTAGCTCATAGCTCACAGCTGGTAGCTTATAGTTCGTTGCTGATAAATGTTGCTCTTTTAATCATCAGCTATGAGCCAACGGCTATGAGCTGCAGGGCTTTAGGCCCTGCCCAGGTTAATCAATTTTGATGGCAGCCCTGACGGACTCCATTGTGGCGCGGGCTGTTTTTCTGGCGCGGTCACATCCATCGGCCATAATCTCATCCACCTGTTGCGGGTGTGCTTCGTAATAGGAACGTTTTTCCCGAATGGGTTCCAGGGCCTTGCTCAAATTAAGGGCCATTTTCTTTTTACATTCCACACATCCAATTTGCGCGGCGCGGCAGTCGCTGTCAATCTGTTGTACATCAGCGGCCGGCGTATATAATTTATGAAAGTCAAAAACATTGCAGACATCCGGATTGCCCGGATCGCTGCGTCGGGCCCGCTGAGGATCCGTGATCATGCGGGATACTTTTGCGCTGATTTGATCGGGCGGATCGGATAAATAAATGGCGTTGTCATAGCTTTTGCTCATTTTGCGCCGATCGGTACCCAGAATTTTCGGCGTTTCGGTCAGGATGACCTTGGGCTCCGGGAAGACATTGCCGTAAAAATGGTTAAACCGTCTGGCGATTTCACGGGTGATTTCAACATGGGGTGCCTGGTCGACACCCACCGGCACGCCATAGGGCTTGTACATGATGATGTCGGCCGCCTGCAAAATCGGGTACCCCAGAAAACCAAAATTGGACAGATCCTTGTTGCTGATTTGAGTGATCTGTTCCTTGTAGGTCGGATTGCGCTCCAGCCATGGCACCGGCGTGATCATCCCCAGTATCAAAAACAGTTCCGCGTGCTCTTTGATTTCAGATTGCACAAAGAGCGTGCTCTTTTCCGGTGTTAAACCGGCGCTTAGCCAGTCGATCATGATTTCTTTTCGATAGGGTTTGATTAAGGCCGTATCTTCGTAATCGCTGGTTAATGCGTGCCAATCGGCGATAAAATAAAAACAGTCGTATTCGTCCTGCAACTTGACCCAGTTGGCCAGGGCTCCGAGTAAATTGCCCAGATGCAGAGGACCGGTCGGGCGCATACCACTTAAAATGCGTTTCTTTTTACCCATGTATTTTCCTTATGGTCTATCGATTGTGGTTTCAGGTGTTTCACCGGCGGCGGATTCATGCGATATTATACAATAGGTTTCGGGTGTCAGGTGTCAGGTTTCAGGGTTGATTAAAAGGACTGACACCTGAACACTGAAACCTGAAACCAAGCTTTAACTCACAGCCGACATCGATAACGGATCCGTTTTTCGCATATTATTTGTAAGGTACCTTACTGAGTCCCCAGTAATAAGTCCAGCAACGGGCCCAATAAAAAAGACATCAGCCGGCCCAGCGGCCCGGTGATCAGCAGTACAAATATGATAATCATGCCAAAGCGTTCCAGACGCGCGTAAGGTCTTCTTAGCGATTCAGGCAGGAGCATAAGGGCAATACGGCTGCCGTCCAGCGGCGGAATGGGAATCAGGTTAAACAGGGCCAGCACACAGTTGATGATCACACTGTATGTCAGTAGCTGTAAGACAATGACTGCCGGCAGCTCCAGCTGTGTCTGCGCCCATAAGTCCTCTGTGGTTGAGAGCATCCGGAAAAGCACTGCCGAGCCAACTGCCAAAATCATATTCGTCAATACACCGGCGGCTGCAACCCATATCGTTCCTTTGCGAACATCGCGCAAATTGGCGAAATTAACCGGCACCGGTTTGGCATAACCGAAAAGGACCGGCGAGCCGCTCAGCTTTAAGGCCACCGGCAAAAGAAATGATCCGAATACATCAAGATGTTTTATCGGATTTAACGTCAACCGACCGGCCTGGCGGGCGGTTGGATCACCCATTCTATCGGCCACATATCCATGCGCCAATTCGTGCAATACAACCGCAACGACCAGCGGCAGAATCATCAGAATAAATTGAACAACGGCAAAATTACGGAACATAATTTCTGGCAAAATCCAGTTCGTCTTTTTTTGTTTTGAGCTCGCCGTTTAATTTGGCATCCAGTGTCGCCTTAAAAATTTCCCGATAAATCGGTCCGGGCTCCACACCGATGTTTATCAGATCCTTACCTCTGATAGACACCTCAATCTTGCGCAGACCGGTATAATAATAAGAAATGGCTTTTTTGACATTATTGTTCCGGGTGATGGCCATCATGAACAAGATCAACTCGGTTCGAAATTCAGAAAGCCTGCGATAAAGAGCGCTGTTGGACAGCGGCAGATGGCGCGTCAACTCCAGTACCGCATTTTCGGCCGCAAAGCGTTCATTACAAAACATTTTGCGGTAGTACGGTGCCAGCTCAAAACGATCGCATATTTCTTGTGATCGTTGCGGGTCGCAGGAATGTATCAGGGCCAAAAAATAAACGACCCACTTCATATAGGATTCATCCAAAAAAAGCAAATCATGCCAGGCCAGCGCCTGTTTGGCTGAATTTAATATGGATTTCAAATGATTGTCGACCTCAATCGATGGGTGAATGAACGTCAGCAAATCAAGTTCATTGAGCCTGATAATTGCCGGCAACGGGTTGTCTTCCTGCAAGATTTGTTTCAGCTCGGTGAGCACCCGCCGTCCGCTGAGACCCCTAAAAAAGCCCATGTTGACTGCATTTTTGATAAGTCGATGCGTTAATTTGCCGATGGTAAATCCAAAACGCTGCTCAAATCGAATGGCCCGAAATACCCGGGTGGGATCTTCGACAAAACTCAGGTTGTGCAATACGCGAATGATTTTTTCTTTTAAATCTTTACGTGCGGAGAAAAAGTCGATCAGGGTACCGAATTTTTCACTATTTAACTGAATCGCCAGGGTATTAATGGTAAAGTCCCGCCGGAAAAGATCCAGTTTTATGGAACTCATCTCAACAATCGGCAGCGCGGCCGGAAACTTATAATACTCCAATCTGGCAGAGGCGATATCAATTTTAAATCCATCCTCAAAAATGATCACGGCTGTGCCAAACTTTTCGTAGGTGTGGATGCGTGCTTTTTGCAATTTGGCATAAGTTTTGGCAAAGGCAATTCCGTCTCCTTCGATGACAATATCAATATCTTCATCAGGGCGATAAAGAAACAGATCGCGCACAAATCCGCCCACCACATAAGCGCCGTATCCGCATTCATCAGCGACTTCGCCAATGGTCTTAAGGATATTTAACAAACGCTTTGCGAGTCTTTCTCGCATGAATTTAACGACATTGCGGGTTTGGGCATGGGTGGGTTCCCGCAAAGGATCTGGCACACCGGTGGCATCTTTTTTAGACTGGCGAACCAGGATATTGAGCAGGTCGGTTCGGGTGATGACGCCGGCAATTTTGGAGTTGGCGATCACCGGTAAAACACGCTGTTTGTTTTCAATGATTTTTTCCTGCACCTCGTTCAGATCGGCTTCAGGTTCAACGGTCGCAAATTCAGTGGTCATGTATTCTGCTACCTGAACCGCTTCCAGCTTATGATACAAAACTTTTTCGATCACCTGCCGTGTAATATAGCCACACAGCCTTTCTTGTTCATCAGTGTTTTCAATCACCAAAAGGGCGTTGATATTATAGCGGGTCAATAAATCGTTGGCCTCTCTGCACGATACATCGTTTGAAACGGTAATAGCCGGTGAAGACATCAGGTTTTTGGCCTGACGTTGGGCTTTGACCTTGTCGTACAGAATCTCGACAAGTTTGTTTTCAACCTGTGCCAGGGTATCACCCTTTATGGATGCAGAGGCGGCATACGCGTGACCGCCTCCACCTAAAGGGCTTATTACACTGCCCACATCAACATCATTATTTCGACTGCGGGCAACGACGTAAATTTTATCTTCCATCCGGCCGATCGCAAAGAGGGCGTCCAGATTTTCCATCTTGAGCATTTTTTGAACTAAAAACGCGAAATCCGGCATATATTTTTCTGTGGTTACGGTCGTGACGACCACATCGACGCCATTGACATTATAGCGCGTTGCGGATTGAATCATGTCATTTAACAAACCAACCTGCTCAGGGCTTAACTCTCTGGCAATTAGATCTGAAACCACATTTAGATTTGCCCCCTTAGACAGCAAAAAGGCGGCAGCTTTAAAATCCTGTTCTGTTGTGGATGGGAATGTAAATGAGCCGGTATCCTCATAAATTCCCAGGCACATGATGGTGGCTTCATCCGCACTGATGTCAATGCCCTTTTCAGCAATAATCTCGGTAAGCAATGTCACGTTAGCCCCGCTCATGCGAGAAACCTCGACGCTGCCCTTAATATCTCTGTCCGTAGCCGGGTGGTGATCATAGACGTGAATATCAATATCTTTGCGTTTTAACAGTTTGGCCAGCTTCCCGATGCGTCTTGCCTGGCGGGTATCGACCAGCACCAGCCGGGTGACCTTGCCAAAATCTATATGACCGATGTCAGCCATGTTAAACAGGTAGGCCATTGAATCGATAAAAAAATTCTTCAGGTTTTTTTCTTGAGAACCTGGAAATACCACCAGCGCCTCCGGGTAGAGCTTTTGCGCCGCCAGCATGGAGGCCAATGCATCGAAATCCGCATTTACATGGGTGGTAATAACGGTCAGGCCATTCGTTTTTTTAGGTGGGTGTCTGGACGCCATCTGTTCGGTATTGGTTTTTAGTGGTTAGTGTTTGGTATTTGAAAATGAGTGTATTGCGCTTGACCGCCTCTTTAAATGATAGCATTGCATGCGCTTTATACGAAACCCGAAACACAACCCCCAAAATTCATGATAAAACGCGTTCATTTTCGATTTTATCATATTTAAGTTGCTGAAAATAAATCAAATTTTAATTGTACCGACCGTATCACAATTGTGCTTGGATTGCCAATGTGAATTGACGATGTATCCGTTGATTTATTGACAACTATTTGAAATCGTTGTAATATTAACAATAATCATCTTTATTTGCAAGCTAAGGTTGTTGTGCACAGCGAGTGGTCTGCGCGCCGGATGCCCTCAAGCCGAGCTATAGGCGCATTGCTGGCAATAAAAATCTTAAGTATCTGTCAAAATACGCCGATATACATTCTGCAACTCAGTTTGCTCGACTTCGGTCTACAACTTACACGGTCTGCCGATTTGGCGGATTGAGCATTGGTCTGTCTCGGGTATCATTAACATCTAATACCTATTTGTTGGTTCTGAGTTGTCAAATATGATAATAAATAAGATGGAACCACTGGTTTCTGATGATTTAAATAAACCCTTTTGGGCTCGGATTGCTTTTAATACATGGAGGCTTGATCATGCCAGTTTATCAATGGGTAGGTACCAATAAGAAGAATGAAACCCGCAAAGGCGAAATGGAAGCTGCAAATGAAGCCATTGTGCGATCGAATCTGGTTCGACTTCGCATACGGCCGACGAAAATAAAAAAGAAACCCAAAGATTTGTTCGAAAATGTGTCCTGGTTGCAGCCCAAGGTCAAAGAAAAGGATATCATTCTTTTTGCCCGTCAGTTCTCAACGATGATCGATGCGGGGCTACCCATTATCCAGTGCCTTGAAATACTCCATACTCAGCAAGGTAATAAGACCTTCAAGGGAATGATCAAAGAAATCAAAGAAAAGGTTGAAGGCGGTGCCACTCTGGCCGAGGCACTCAAGCAATTTCCCAAACACTTTGATGATCTTTTTGTAAATATGATCGCAGCCGGTGAAGCCGGCGGTATCCTGGACGCCATTTTAAGGCGTCTGGCTGCTTACATGGAAAAGGCCGCCAGACTTAAATCCCAGGTGAAAGGCGCAATGACCTATCCCATCGTAACCCTGGTCATTGCCGTCGTCGTTTTGGCCGTTATTTTGGTATTTGTCATTCCGGTTTTTGAAGAAATGTTTGCCGATTTTGGTGGTCAATTGCCATTGCCCACCCAAATTGTCGTTGCAGCCAGCGAGATCGTCAAGAGTAAAATTATCTACATCATTATCGCACTCATCATTTTCGCGTTTGCTTTCAGAAAAGCGTATGCCACCGAAAAAGGGCAGGATATGGTTGATGACCTTGTCCTTAAAATTCCGGTGTTCGGCGAACTGTTGCGCAAAGTGGCCGTCGCTAAATTTACCCGAACCATGGGCACCATGCTTGCCAGCGGGGTGGCTATCCTGGAAGCGCTAGATATTGTTGCCAAGACATCCGGAAACCGGACGATTGAAAAGGCCATATACGATGTTCGCTCCGGTATTGCTGAAGGTCGTACCATGGCAGACCCTCTGCAAGAAAGCGGTGTATTTCCGGCGATGGTGTGCCAGATGATTGGGGTCGGTGAATCCACCGGCGCGCTGGACGCCATGCTGGAAAAAATTGCCGACTTTTATGATGAGGAAGTCGACCAGGCCGTTGAAAATTTGACCGCACTGATTGAGCCGTTTATGCTCGTATTCCTGGGAGCAACAATCGGTGGGCTGGTGGTGGCCATGTATCTGCCGATATTTAAGATGGCCGGAGCCATTTCACAATAATATTGCCGGCCCGTTCAAACCGTTAACCCGGACATCTCTCTTTTTAATAGCGCCCGTTTGGCGAATACCTTTCTTCTATGATATGGCTTGGTCAAGCGCCTTGGCTTCCCTATGGCCCGTTTCGGAGGATGTCAAATCCCCAAAAACGCCTTTCAAGATATTCATTTGTTGAAGCATGCCTGAATTAGACGATAGAACAAAAATCAAGTGGATGATATCCATACGCATCCTGTTTTCCGTCCTCTTGCTGGGTTCCGCCATCATACAGCAGATGGGGAAAAATGCCACTCCCATGGACAGGTCCTTGTTGGTTCTTTACGGTCTTATTGCTGCTATATTGCTTTTGTCAATTGTTTACAGCACATTTGTCAAACGCGTTAAAAACATCGTTCTTTTTGCATCTATTCAAACCGGTATTGATACGGTTTTTGTAACGCTCATTGTTTTTTTAACCGGCGGTTTTATCAGTGTATTCTCTTTTCTGTATCTGGTCGTCATTATTTATGCAAGCATGTTGCTCCCCATGTGGGGGGCGATGGTCATTGCGGCGCTCTGCAGTCTGCAGTTCGGGGTCCTGATTGAACTGGAATATTTCGGTTTTCTGAGTCCGATTGGCAACAATGGCAATCTACTGGCGACCGCTTTTGACTGGAGCCAGATATTTTTAAAATTGATCATTACAATGACGGCCTGTTTTGCGGTGGCATTTTTGAGCAGTTTGCTTTCTGAGCAGACCCGCAAAACCAAAGAAGAATTGCGCACCATGGAAGGTCACGTCAAGCGGGTTGAGAAAATGGCCGCCATCGGGGAGATGGCTGCTGGTTTGGCCCACGAAATTAAAAATCCGCTGGCGGCATTGACGGGGTCCATCCAGCTGTTGCAAGAAGACATGCGTTATGATTCTGATCAGGCCCGCTTGATGCAAATCATTTTGCGGGAAGCCGATCGTTTGAGTTCGCTGGCCAGTAGTTTTCTCTTTTATGCCCGCCCGCCTGCAGGAAAGGTTGAACCCATAGATCTCAGCCGGGCGTTACTTGAAATTGTTGAATTATTTGAGGTCGACAGTTCCAGTAACGGACGCGTTAAAACAAACAAAAATATTTCCTCCGATGTATGGATTACAATGGATCCCGGTCATCTTCATCAAATTCTGTGGAATCTGTTGCTAAATGCGGCTGAAGCCATAGATGGAGACGGTAACATCGAAATTGAAATGTTTCCCATTAAAAACAAGTACGCCTGTGTCAAAATCAGCGATAACGGATGCGGCATATCCGCTGAATCGTTAAAGACGATTTTTGACCCATTTTTTACCACCAAACCCACTGGGACCGGCTTGGGCTTATCGATTGTTCACCGAATACTTGAGACTTATAATGCGCTGTTAAACGTCGAAAGTCAGCTCAATAAAGGCACCACCGTTACCTTACACTTCAAACAGATTGACCCTCCGGGCTAACCGACCCTGTACCTGCCGAACTCGGTCTTGACAGCGACCGGTAAAATACGATACGAAAATCAGTTTATATCAATAAATATCATTGATTTTCACTATTCGTGCGCCGATGGTTTGACGTCGACACACATAAACCCCATCAGGCGCAAATTTACACCCAACAGCCAAACCCCTGTGCGGATGGAATCGCTTCCGTCCGGTATCGGCGGTCTGTCGTTTTTTTGACAACCCCTATAAACCTATTTGCTGATGGTTATAAATGATGGAAAAAACCAGCGAGCTCCTGCAAAAAAGAAAAGCCAAGTATAATACGCTCAAAGAAAGTAATCTACAGCTTTTCCCAAACGACTTTCGGGTATCGCACACCATAAACGAAATTAAAACGTTGGTAGAAAAAACGCCCGAAACGCTAAAAGCAGATTCCCCCACTTTTACCGTTGCCGGTCGCATGGTGGCCATAAACCGGTTTGGAAAATCCACCTTTATCCGTTTTCGTGACCGCAGCGGACAGCTGCAGGCATATATTCGTAAGGATCAAATCGGTGATGAGGCCTATCAGCTGTTCAAGCAGCTGGATATCGGAGATTTTGTGGGTCTTGAAGGTGAGATGTTTCAAACTAAAACCGGTGAATGGACGCTGCTGGCCAAGGATTTGAGACTGCTTTGCAAGACCATCCGGCCATTACCGGAAAAATTTCACGGCCTCAAAGATCCCGAAAAACGCTATCGTCAGCGATATCTGGACCTGATAATGAACGCCGACGTCAGAAGGCTGTTTATCCAGCGCAGCCGCATCATTCAAGAGATTCGAAATTTTTTTCTGAAGCATGATTTTTTAGAGGTTGAAACACCAATGATGCAACCCATTCCGGGTGGTGCTGAAGCTGAACCTTTTGTGACCCATCACAACGCACTGGGCATGGATCTGTATTTACGCATTGCACCTGAACTGTATTTAAAGCGACTGGTGATTGGCGGGCTGGAAAGGGTTTTTGAAATCAACCGCAGCTTCAGAAATGAAGGTATCTCCACCCAGCATAATCCCGAATTTACCATGCTTGAGTTTTATCAGGCGTACGCGACTTTTACCGATCTGATGGATTTAACCGAGCACCTCTTCTCTAAGGTGGCGCAGGCAATAAGCGGTTCTACAACCATCTCCTATCAAGGCGATACGATTGAGTTGGCTGGCCCCTGGCGCCGATTAACCCTGAAAAAGGCGCTGGTGGATATCGGTGGCCTCGAGTCGGCGTTATTAAACGATAAAGACGCGCTATTGAAATTTGCAGCCCAAAGTGGGATCCAAATTACAAAAACCGGCCGCTTGGGAAAGATCATTACTAAGTTGTTTGATAATCTGGTAGAACCCAAACTCATTCAGCCCACTTTTATTACCGGTTATCCGGTTGAAGTTTCACCGTTGTCCCGTCGCAGCGAGCAGGAACCTGAAATTACCGACCGCTTTGAGCTATTCATCGGCGGTCGGGAAATTGCCAACGGGTTTTCTGAACTCAATGATCCGGTTGATCAGCAAGAACGCTTCAGCCGGCAGGTTGAAAGTCGAGCAGCCGGAGATCAAGGTGCACATCTGATGGACAACGATTATATTGAAGCCTTAGAATATGGCCTTCCGCCGACTGCGGGTGAGGGTATCGGTATCGATCGATTGGTTATGCTGCTGACCGATGCCGATTCAATTCGCGAGGTCATCCTTTTTCCGCATATGAAACCCAGGGATTAGGTGACCGGTTTGAGTTGTCATGGAAGGCCTTAAATTAAAAAATGATACAGTGATATTGAATTTGGCGGAATCGCAATGTAGACTTTAAGCACAAAATCAGCGCCTATATAGAAAATAATCAGAATCCGACTATCGTTTGGGTGCTGTTACCAAAAACGCAACAGGTATACAACCATTCCACATCCATGTCCTTTGAATCATATATCGGTCGCCGTTATCTGAGGGCCAAACAAAAGCAGGCCTTTGTTTCACTGATTACCATTTTATCCATTGCCGGCGTGATGGTAGGGGTGATGGCTTTGATCGTCGTGATTGCCGTGATGACCGGCTTTGATGCTGATCTTAAAGCACGGATTCTGGGCGGACAATCCCAGGTTATGCTGATGCGACATGGCGGCCAATTTAAAGATTACCGTGCGGTGTTGGACACGGTAAAGAAAACAACGGGCGTGGAGGCGGCAACGCCGTTTATTGTCACCCAGGCCATGCTGCGCTCCAAATCCGGTGCCGCCGGCGTCGTTATCCGCGGAATCGATCCAGCGACTGCCGGAAGTGTGATGCCCACGCTGGCGCAGGTAACGCTACCTTCTTTTGCATCGACCGATGCCGCCCGGCAGACGTCGCCTTCCGAACCCGGCATTGTGCTGGGCAAGGAATTGGCCCGCAATCTGGGGGTTATTGAAGGCGACCGGATATATCTTATTTCGGCTCACGGCATGCTGTCTCCGATCGGACACCTTCCGGCAATGAAGCAATTTAAGGTAACGGGCTTCTTTCAATCCGGCATGTATGAATATGATCAGACGTTTGCATTTATTCATATCAATGATGCTCAAAGAATGTTGCGCTTGGGTGATTCGGTTACCGGCATCGATATTCGGGTCGACGATATTTATGCGGCACGAACGATTGGCGAAAACATTATTTCTAAGCTTGGTTTTCCCTACTGGGCGCGGGACTGGATGCAAATGAATCGAAATTTATTTCGGGCGCTCAAAATGGAGCGCTGGGTGATGGCCATCATTTTGGTTCTGATCGTTTTGGTGGCCGCATTCAACATTGCCAGCAGTTTAATTATGCTGGTGATGGGAAAAACGCGTGACATTGCCATCTTAAAAGCGATGGGCGCCACTAACAGGAGCATCCGAAAAATTTTTGTTTTTAACGGTATGGTCATCGGTGCCATCGGCACTTTTTTGGGATTGTGTTTGGGCCTTTTGCTTTGCTTCTTTCTCAAGCATTACGATATCTATGAATTAACCGGTGATATCTATTACTTTACGACCACTCTGCCGGTTAAAGTCGAGATGCTTTGGGTTCTTGGAATCATATCAGCGGCTATGGTCATTTGTTTTCTGGCAACGCTCTATCCTGCGCGGCAGGCGGCCAAATTAGATCCAGTGGAGGCCATTCGCTATGGCTAATTCAGCGTCCTATGATAGTTCACAGCAACCCGCCGCGGTGGATCGCCAGCAGGCGCAGAACGTTGGCTGGATCGGTGCCAGGAATATCGTAAAAAGCTTCCGCAACGGAGGGGTCAGTATCGATGTTTTAAAGGGTATCCAGCTTAATTTGACGATCGGCGAATCTGTGGCCATTGTCGGTGCCTCGGGTATCGGTAAATCCACGTTACTGCACATACTCGGCACGCTCGATCGGCCGGACAGCGGGACCTTAGAATTCAAGGGAGAGGACGTTTTTAAATATGATGACGTTAAGCTGGCCCGATTTCGCAACCGAACCATTGGTTTTGTCTTCCAGTTTCATCATTTGCTACCGGAATTTAGCGCCCTGGAAAACACAATGATGCCGGCCTTAATCAGCGGCCTAAGCAAACCGGAAGCCGCGGCGCTTGCTGAAGAAATATTGCTTCGGGTTGGTTTGCAGGATCGGCTGCAACACCGGGTAGGCAAGCTTTCAGGCGGCGAGCAGCAGCGTGTGGCTCTGGCCAGAGCCCTGATTTTAAAACCGGCGATTCTTCTGGCAGACGAGCCCACCGGCAACCTGGATAACGCCAACAGTGATCAGGTGCATCAACTGATACTGGAACTCAATCAGGAATTGTCCATGACCGTGGTCGTAGTGACCCACAATATGGAGCTGGCTTCCTACATGTCTCGCAGCGTTACGATAGCTGCAGGACAACTGCAGAACGTTTAATAGATTAAAGATGCTATTGCCGGGAACGCATTTTTTGAAGATGCGCAATACATCTAAAATCAGCACTTCACGAATGGCATTTTTAGATAAAAATTAAATGGTCAAACACGACTCAGCCTTTTTCAAGGTGTGGCGCTTATATAAACCGCAAGTGATCAATATTTTTTCTTTGATCATCATCGCCGCATTGGGAATTTACCCGCAAACGGCTCATGCCCAGCAACCGCCGAGCGTCGTCATATTACCTTTTGAAATATTTTCTCAAGATGATTTGTCCTATTTACAAACAGAAATTCCATCGGCATTGAAAAAATCACTCGAACAGGCCGGTGCCAGGACATTATTGATCGATCCGCTTTCAGAGCCCGAATGGAAAAGACGGGTGGGCAGTATCGAAGAGATTCAGCGCCTGGGTACTCAGACCGGTGCCAATCATGTAATTTGGGGCAGCCTTACCTGGATCGGACAGCAGTTCAGCCTGGACTTAAAATTGTTTGACACATCTGCCAGACGGCCACTGCCTTTTGCAGCTGAAGGCAAGGGGGTCGAAAATCTACCGGCAGCGGTCGACACACTGGCGCAAGATTTGATCCAGAAGATATTCAAGCGTCAAAAAATTTTGGCGATAAACGTTGAGGGCGGCATTCGGATTGAAGCTGAAGCCATAAAAAGGGTTGTCAAAACTCAGCGCGGAGACGTATATAATCTGAAAAATCTGTCCGATGATCTTAAAGCCGTTTATGCAATGGGTTATTTTGATGATATTCAAATCGAGGCAGAGACGCAACCCGATGGAATCATTGTGACGTTTAAGATCAAGGAAAAACCGACCCTGCGTAAGGTGAGCTTCAGCGGTTCCCGCTGGGCATTCAAAGACGAGGAAATCGAAGAAGTCATTACCGCTAAAAGAGGTAGCATATTAAACATCAATGTTATCCAAAATGATATGGATCGAATTGCCGAGCTGTATAAAGACGAAAATTATCATAACGTTAAAGTCGACTATAAAATTTTCGAACGCAAAGACAACCAGGCCGATATTGAATACATCATTGAAGGGGGCGAAAAGTTTCAGATTGAAAAAATACGATTTGAAGGCAATACCGCATTTTCGGACAAGCAACTCAAGCGCGAGATGACGACCGCCGAAAGCAGTATCCTTTCCTGGTTTACCAGCGCGGGTGATTTAAATGAAAATAACCTTGAACAAGATGCCGCCAGGCTGTCTGCCTTTTATAAAAATAACGGATACATGCAGGCGAGGGTGGGAGAGCCGGAGGTAAAATTCATCGGCAATGAGATTGAGATCACCATAAAAATTGACGAAGGGCCTCGTTTTAAAGTCGGTAAGGTCGCCGTGACGGGGGATTTGATTCTGCCAGAAGAAGAACTGAGTGCCAGCTTAAAGATCAGCCAGGAAGAATTTTACAATCGTGAAACGTTACGTAACGATGTTCTTAAAATCAATGACCTGTACGCCAATCAAGGCTTTGCATACGTAGATGTCGCACCGAAGGTTAACCAGGACGCCGAAAAACTGGTGGTTGACATTACCTTTGATATAAAAAAAGGTCAGGAGGTTTACTTTGAAGAAATTATCATATCCGGTAATACCAAAACGCGTGATAAAGTCATTCGACGGCAACTGCGCGTCTACGAACAGGAACTTTTCAGCTCACTGAGGCTAAAGCGTAGTGTTCGCAATCTTTTTCGTCTGGATTTCTTCGAAGACGTTAAAGTGGATACTTCCAAAGGTAGTGCCGATGATAAAATGATCCTGAAAATAGATGTCGCTGAAAAATCGACCGGTGCATTCAGCTTTGGAGCCGGCTACGGAAATATCGACAAACTGTTTGGCACGCTTTCCATCGCCGAGCGTAATCTTTTCGGTCGCGGCCAACGTCTCGAGCTAAAAGGCACCGTGGGCAGTAAAACCCAAAACATCAACCTTTCTTTTACCGAGCCTTACGTCTATGATATTCCGCTCAGCGGAACGCTTACCTTTTACAACTGGCAATACAGTTATGACCAATATGACAAGGATAGCTTCGGTGCGGGGCTCAGTTTCAGCTACCCCATCATTAATTATACCCGCGCTCAGTTAGGCTACGTTTATGATTTGGCTAAAATTACCAACATCGAAGAAGATGCGCCCGATTCTATCAAGGAGTTGGATGGGACCAACGTAAAAAGCAGCCTCCAATCGTCGCTGCGCTATGATTCACGCGATAACACCTTTGTTCCCAATGAAGGGTCCAGCCATGGATTTTCGTTTGAATTTGCCGGACTGGGCGGTGATATTGGCTTTATGAAATACATTGCCGATACGGCTGTTTATATCCCTTTGTTTTGGGGATTTGTGCTTGCACCGCACCTGGAAGGCGGTTATGTCAATAAAACCAAAGATAAGAAACTGCCTGATTATGAGAAGTTTTACCTGGGCGGAATCGGATCGCTGCGGGGATTTGAACGGGATGATTTGGCCCCGCTGGACGATGAGGGCAATGCCATCGGGGGCGACAAGTATGTCCAGTTTAACCTGGATTTAACCTTTCCGCTGGTCAAAGAACAGGGGGTGTTCGGCGGCATATTTTTTGATGCCGGCCGTGTGTACGCCGATGATGAAAATCCTGATTTGAATCCTGCAGATTTGCGCAAAAGTGCCGGTCTGGGGATACGCTGGCTTTCACCGATGGGGCCCGTTCGTCTGGAATACGGTTGGATTCTTGACCCACAGGACACCGATCACGGTCCCGGCAACTGGGAGTTTTCGATGGCATCCGCCTTTTAAACAAGTTTGAGGTGGATTCAACCTTAACCTAAATAATCTTTTTAACCAATCAGGGGGAAAAGAATGCGAATATGCAATATAACCATAGCAATTGCCACTGGCTTTTTTTGTCTTATCTGGCTCAGTCCCGCACTTGCCGCAGATGTCGCTAAAATCGGCACGGTTGATATTCAACGCATTATGAGTACATCCGAGCAAGGAAAAGCGGCCAAGGCTCAGATAAAAAAACAAAGTGATCAAATGACGGTGGCGTTGAAACAAAAAGGCGCTGAGATAGAAGCGTTAAAAAATCAGCTTGAACGTGAGTCAATGGTGATGGGTAAGGAAAAACGCGAGGAAAAGGAAAGAGAGTTCCGGATTAAGCTCAACGACCTAAAAACTTTGGAGAAGCGTTATCGGGGCGAATTACAGGCCATGGAAAAAAAACTGGCGGGGGCGATGCGCAAAGCGGTATTCAAGTTGGTTGAAGATATTGGAAAAAAAGAAGGCTATTTGCTCATTATGAACAACTTTAACATCATGTATGCACCGACTTCAATCGACATTACAGATCAAATAATCAAAATGCTTAATGCACAGTACAAGAAGTAGTCCGCCAATAACCAGGGCATGCTCAATTTGTTTAGGCGCAACGCAAGCGCCGCTAGCTAACCCATTGGAGAAAAAATGGAAAAAGCATACGATATCCAGGCCATCATGAAATTTTTACCTCATCGCTATCCATTTATACTGGTCGATCGAATCGTGGCGCTGGTTAGAGGTGAAACGATTACGGCCCTTAAAAATGTTACGATTAACGAGCCCTTCTTTCAGGGGCATTTTCCGACTTATCCGATAATGCCGGGGGTCCTGATTGTTGAAGCCATGGCTCAGGCTGCAGGTGTGCTGGCAATTGAATCTTTGCCTGCCGAACAACAGGGCCGACCCGTCCTTTTTATGGGGCTGGATAAAGTTAAATTCAGAAAGCCGGTTGTCCCCGGTGATCAGCTGTTATTAGAGATCCAAATTTTAAAATTCCGATCCAATATCATAAAAGCTGCTGCCAAAGCGCTGGTCGAAGAAAATGTTGTTGCCGAGGCCGAACTCTTGGCCACGCTCGGGTAAAATTTTTATCGGCCTTTTCAAATTTGCTTCCATTATAGAGAGCACTCTTTTCTCAGCCGGCCTCGCCTTTTTTGGCGATACAGTCAGGTATGGCGTTCCCACCGGGCTGCATCGGTTTCGAACAATAACATGCAAATACCGTTACTGATAAATAAATACATATTCAAGGAATTTATTCCGCCGTTTGTGGTAAACGTATTGTTATTTACCTTTATATTCCTGATGGCCGAGTTAATTCAAATTACCAATTGGATCGTCAATTACAATATCAATTTAGCCACCATTTTGCGGATGATTTTTTACCAGACACCCTATTTTTTGATCTTTGTCATCCCTCTGTCAATCATGATTACGGTCTTGTTGACTTTCTTAAAATTATCCAGCGAAAATGAGGTTATGGCCATAAAATCCGGTGGTATCAGCATTTATGGTTTGCTGGCTCCGGTTGGCGCATTTTGTTTAATTGGATTTGTTTTAACCCTTTTCATGACCGTCTATGGCCAGGCATGGGGGCGCACTGCGCTGAGAGCTCTGACCCGTCAGGTGGTATCAGAGAGCATCAATATCGGCCTCAAAGAGCGCACCTTTGATGACAGCTTCGATGGTGTTACCATTTACGTTAATGAAATCAATATCAGAAATAAACAATTGGTTGATGTCTTTATTGAAGACAATCGGCAACCCGACAATGTCAATACAGTGATTGCTCCAAGGGGCATCATATTCAGCGACCCTGACGATGCGGCTGCTCATCTGCGGCTTTTCAATGGGAGTATCCATCAAACGAACCTGAATGATAAAACCGCGCATGCCATTCATTTTGACACTTATGAAATCAGCTTCAATACGAAACAGTCTGCTGCTCAAAAAAAGACAAAGCCGAAGCGTCCCAAAGAAATGAGTTTGAAAGATTTGCGTCACTTTGTCCAAAACGCCGATCAAAAAAACGGGCGCTATTTTAGCATGCTGCTGGAGCTGCATCGGCGATTTGCCCTGCCGTTTGGTTGTTTTGCGCTCGGAATTATGGCGGTTCCACTGGGTGTACAATCCAAGTCGGCCAAACGATCGTTCGGCCTGGTTTTGGGACTTTTCCTTTTTATATTTTACTACCTGCTGATGTCTATAGGAAAAGTTTATGGAGAAACAGGGGCCTACCCTCCGCAGATTGGCATGTGGCTTCCCAATTTTATCGTTGGCGGTTTGGGCGTCTACTTTCTCATTCGCACGGCCAATGAACGCACACTAAAGCTTGACACGGTTTATCATTGGCTGCAAAGATTATTTTCAAGGTGGACGCGATAAATGAAGCTACCGGTTTTAATCAAAGGGATGGAAATAATTTGAATTTAATAATTTTCACCCGATGGTCAAGCCCGCCTTCGGTGAACTCGTTCAAGATTCTGGTATCAACCCATGACGATTTTAGACCGCTATCTGATAAAAGAGATTCTCAAATGCTTTGTGATCGTTTTGACGATCGTATTGGGGCTGTACGTCATTGTTGAATTTTTCAATAAGGCCGACAATTTTATGGAAGCCGGGCTGTCAATTTCCCGATTGATCCGCTATTTGCAATTAAAATTACCACAGATTATCGCTGAAATTACGCCGATTGGAATTCTTTTAGCCGTTCTGGTTGCTCTGGGTTTGATGAACAAACACAATGAAACGATTGCTTTAAAAAGCGGTGGCATCAGTGTCTATTTCCTGATGAGGGCGGTTATGGCTATCGCGGTTGTTCTGGGCATTATCCTTTTCTTTTTGTCAGAAATCGTCGTGCCCATCACCATCAGCCAGGCCAACAAAATTTGGTTTGGTGAAGTAAAAAAAAGACCGGTCGCAGCGGCGCGCCAAAAAAATATCTGGATCAAAGGAAACCGCGCCATATATTTTATAAAATACTTTAATCCGCAAAACCACAGCATTGCCGGCGTTTCCCTGAACTATTTTGATGAAGAATTTCGACTTTCAAAACGGGTTGATGCCACCACCGGTGTTTATCAAAAGGGCAAATGGGTTTTTTCTAACATCATGGAGCAGGTGCTGGATGTGCAGTCACTTTCATATGCCGTCAAGATTTATCCCCAGAGGGTGATTGAAATTGATATTTTACCGGAGGATTTAAAGCGTGTATTTACAAAATCCAATGAGATGAATGTAGCAGAACTGTTTTCCTATATCCGTGAAGTAGAATCCGAAGGTTATGATGCGACGACCTATCGGGTAGACCTACACGCTCGGTTTGCTTTGCCCATTTTATCGATTATTGTGTGCATTATCGGCATCGGCATTGCCGTTAAACGCAAAGGCAGTGAGGGGCTGTCAGTTAGTATTGCTCACGGAGCGGCGGTGGTTTTTCTGTATTGGGTGGTACACAGCTTTTGCCTGTCACTGGGATACGGTGGCATGCTACCGCCCATCATCGCCGCCTGGATTTCAAATATCATTTTTTCATGTTATGCTGTATTGAATTTATTAAACGCGGAATAAAAGGAGCGCATTATGGCCATTAGCAAGGAACTATTGGACATACTCGCCTGCCCGAAATGTAAAGGCGACATTCACCTCAACGACCACCAGGATGGTCTGATCTGTGATAAATGCCGTCTGGTGTACGAAATTAAAGATGACATTCCAATTATGTTGATCGATGAGGCCAAACCACTGGATGGCTAGAAAGTCAATCGTTATCCGTTATTTGTGATCGCATTATTTGCTCAGGCCTGCAGGTTGCGGCAAATATCCTATAACCCATAACCTAAAACGCTATACGGATGAGCGAGCTGCAAGCACCCCAGCCGGCAAAATTGGTCATCGGCCTGTTCACGGGTGACATTCAAATTTTCAAAAGACTGGTACCGGAATTTATTTCCACGTATGGTCAAATTGACCTGGTGAGCTCCTGGATGGCCTTCGACTACACCCGCTACTACGAAATGGAAATGGGAACGCCTCTGCACCGGCGATTGTGCTCATTTCAGCGGTTGATCGCTCAACAGGATTTAGCCGGCATAAAGATGAATACGCATCAGATCGAGCAATCCTTTTCGCAAAGCGCGCGGCGGCGCGTTAATATTGATCCGGGCTATATGTTGCGTGAGCGGTTCGTGCTCGCATCCGGTAAAAATTTTAGTCATCGCATCTGTATTGGTGACGGCGTCTATGCCGATTTAACCCTGATTTATCATAAGGGTAACTTTCAGCGACTCCCCTGGACTTATCCTGATTATGCGGATGGCGATATGCTCGAATTTCTTGAACAGGTTCGAAATAAATATATTTGGGATATTAAGATGCCAGCTTGACAGCGTCGATTCTGGTGTGCCATTTGACTGAGGTGCCCGGCTCTGTTTGAAAGTTAATCCATACGCGTCATTCATAGATGCCTTCTGGCGTGTGTGGCCGGTTAAACAATCAATCGCTAAAGCCTGTTGAAGGTAATTGCGATGGCATCAAACCCAAAATCCGGTGTTTGAAAAATGGAGTTGAATAAACGTTATGATAAAAAGCATGACAGCCTATGCACGTGCTGAAAAATCGGCGGATGATTTAAAAGCAACAATTGAAATTCGTTCCTATAACAGCCGCCATATCGATATGTCTATCCGGATCCCAGCGCCGTATCAATTTCTGGAAGATAAATTAAAAGAACTGGTCAGCGCCCGCATTGCTCGCGGGCGACTTGAAATTCGATTACACATAGAGGATCACTCCGATGAAGCTGCCACCCTTGAGATCGATAAGGCCCGGGCAAATGCATTGATGGCCATCTTTGATCAATTGCGCACCATCTATAAGATGAAAGATGAAATAACGATGAACCTCTTGCTGAACGCAGGCGGTATTATCAAGCCAGTTGAAAATTCGCCAAATGAAGAAATGATCTGGACGACAGTCAAGGATTGCACCCGGGTGGCACTCGAAGATCTTGAGGCCATGCGGCGCACCGAGGGCGATTTTCTTGCCTCGGATTTTCGACAGCGTTTGGAATTCATCAGTAATTGTCTGGAACAGATTAAAAAAGGATCTGCCGATCTGTTGGCGCAATATCAGCAACGGCTGACAGAACGGATTACGGCGTTGACGCAAAACATCGTCGAGCTAGACCCGGCACGCGTTACCCAGGAAGCCGCCTTTTTAGCCGATCGCAGCGATATTTCAGAAGAAATGACACGGGCGGCAAGCCATTTGAACCAGTTCGAGCAAATCATGCAGGCTCCGGAACCCGCCGGTCGAAAATTAAATTTTTTATTACAGGAGCTCAATCGAGAATTTAACACCATGGGCTCCAAAATAGGCAACGCCACGATTGCCCATTTAGTGATTGATGTAAAATCAGAACTCGAAAAGATCAGGGAACAAATTCAGAACGTCGAATAGATTTGAATGCGCCGTTCATTTTCAGGCAAGATGGCTAAAGTACAACTGGAGGTAAAATGGATCAGACATTATTAAACATCGGGTTTGGCAGTTCAGTCGTCGCAGATCGTGTCGTTGCGATCGTATCACCTAACTCTGCCCCGATGAAACGCCTCAAAGACGAGGCCAAGGAAGAAAAGCGTCTCATTGATGCCACCCACGGCCGCAGAACCCGTTCCATAATTGTGATGGACAGCAATCATGTTGTTCTGTCAGCCATTCAGGCGGAGACGGTTTCTCAACGCTACGCGATGCTCAAAGAACTCACCTGATCTTTCGTGAAAATTTGGAAGCGCAACTGAATGCCAGATTGAAATATATCGTTAACAGCCACTTTTTATGCCGCACACAACGAAAATAGGGGACAGAACGATATAATCCCCAAACACTAATAAAAAAGAGTCATCACAGCTCATATGCCGTTACGATCACCGCATCTGTTTATTATTTCGGCCCCTTCAGGCGCTGGCAAGACAACACTGTGCCGCGAGGTTCACCGGCAATTCCCGCAAATGCTTTACTCGGTGTCATACACATCACGCAAGGCCCGTAAAAGTGAACAGGACGGCATCGATTATTATTTCATTGATACGGATGAATTCAAACTTCGGATTGACGCTGCTCGCTGGGCTGAATGGGCACTGGTCCACGGCAATTACTACGGCACATCAGCAGATTTTTTGGATAAGGGCCTGCGGGCCGGAAAGGACATACTCCTTGACCTGGATGTGCAGGGAACCCGCCAGATGCTGGAACGCTACTCCGAATGCGTGGCCATCTTTATCCGGCCGCCTTCGTTGGAAGCTTTGAAACAGCGTCTGGAAAAGAGAGGAACCGACAGCGCTGAAACCATCGCTGCGCGGCTGCGTAATGCCGAAAAAGAAATGGCTCAACAAGACCTGTACCACCATGTCATTGTGAATGATCAGTTAGCAACAGCTCTGAAGGATTTGATTTCCATCATTGAAGATTATGGCACACCCCGCTGAAAAGCATCAGGCGATAGCGGATATTCATCAAAGTGCCACATTCTAAATCCATACCCTACATCGATTGTATCACAGCCGAAAACTTGGGGTTTATCAAATCTTGGAATGAGAGCGCACTGTAAGGAACATCGCCGACGTGAAGGATGAAATACTATATGGTTTCCATCCGGTTTATGAAGCTCTGAGAGCGGATCGTCGAACCGTTCATCAAATCTATATTTCAAAACAGCCATATAGCAAACGAATTGAACGCATTCGATTAACAGCGGATCACAAAAAGCTGTCGATTAAAGAGCTAAGCCCAAACAAACTTCAAGCCATCACGGGCAACCCATCGCATCAAGGCATTGCAGCCAGTGTAACACCATATCCGCTGGCCGATGTCGGTGATATCCTCCAAACAGTCTCATCAGGCGGGAGCCATCCATTTTTGTTGATATTGGACCACATCGTCGATCCGCATAATCTGGGGGCTCTAATCCGAACCGCTTTGTGTGCCGGCGTCGACGGTATCATTATTCCCAAAGATCGTTCTGCGCACCCATCGCCAACGGTTAGCAAAATTTCCAGCGGTGCCCTTGAGCATATGTGTGTGGCGCAGGTCAACAATATAGGGCGTTGTGTCCAATCCCTCAAAGAACGCGATGTTTGGGTCGTGGGGCTGCAACCCAACGCCCCGCAATCCATTTTTGCCGCGTCTTTGAAAGGGGCATTGGGATTAGTTGTCGGCGGGGAGGAAAAAGGATTGCGGCCCCTGGTCAGAAAAAAATGTGATTTTTTGATTTCAATCCCGCAGCGCGCGATCCTTGGCTCGCTGAACGCTTCGGTGGCCGGAGCAATTGCGATGTATGAAACCTACCGACAGCGTTGGGTCGATGATAACCTGTAATGATGTCGTCAAACCGGAAAGGAGAAGCTAGCGGCGTGCATCGAAATCCCGGCGCCAGAAATGCCGTTCTGATGGGATTGCGATCCATTTGGCATACTTTGCTGGATACGATCTTTCCGCCCAAATGTCTGGTTTGCCAACGCCTATACCAGCCTGCTTCAGTCAGCGCGGGCAACAATCATTTAGCCCATACGGTCACCAAAAGCAGAGATCTCTTGCCGCTTGCGCATCGGTCGCTGAGTGCAATATGTTGCCAGGAATGTGTGCAGGCGTTGACGGCCATATCCGAACCGCTGTGCTCCTGTTGTGGAATGATGTTTAAACAGCTGCAAAAAGACAACCATCTTTGCGGTGATTGTATCATGCGGCCCAAAAGCTTTCGAATGGCCCGGGCGACGATGGTTTATGATCAGCAATCGATGGCCGCCATTCATCGGTTCAAATATGCCGGCAAGACGCAGCTGGCAAAGCCATTTGGCGGTTTGTTGCTCAATACCTATTTGCGGTATTGGCAACATGATGCCATCGATATGATCCTACCGGTGCCTTTACACAGCCAGAAATTTCGTTATCGTGGTTTTAACCAGGCCTATTTAATGATCGACCGCTGGCAAACGATTTCAGCACCAAATCCGTTGACAGCACCCCATACGCGTTTACGGACGGATGTGCTCACTAGACGTAAGGCGACGGTTTCTCAAACCGGACTGGACCGACAGCGGCGGCTGAATAATGTCAAAGGTGCCTTTCGTGTGCGCTTGCCAAAGACGGTCCGTGAGCGTAAAATTTTAGTTGTTGATGATGTGTATACCACCGGTGCAACGGTTGATGAATGTGCACGCTCTTTGCTGGAAGCCGGCGCAGCGCAGGTTGATGTGCTGACGTTGGCGCGCGCCATTTAAAATCCCAATTGGGCGTTGTTTGTTATGGGTTACCGGTTATTCGTTTGACATCTAAAAAATGCTTGGAAAGGATTCCAGACCCGCGATGGATAGCCAATTAAAAATAATGGATGCCCGGTTGCTGGCCGGCAAACTGGAAGGCTTTCGCAAGGCCGGCAAAAACGTGGTTTTTACCAATGGATGTTTTGATCTTTTGCATGTCGGCCATGTCCGATATCTAAGCGCCGCCAGAAAAGAAGGGGATATGCTCGTGGTCGGCCTAAACTCTGATGCATCCGTCAAATCGATCAAAGGTCGTCTACGGCCAATCATCGAGCAGACACAAAGATCGGAAATACTTGCCAGTCTGCAGGTCGTAGATTATGTCACTTTTTTTGATGAACCCGACCCGCTGCAGCTAATTCATCTTTTAAAACCGGCTGTACTCGTCAAAGGTGCAGATTGGAACGCAGACGATATCGTTGGTGCTGATTTTGTCAAAAACAGAGGCGGACGGGTTGTACGGGTTCCACTGGTAAAGGATACCTCTAGTACGGTGATCATTGAGCGTATCGCTAAACGTTTTTGTTAGTCGAAGATGAACCGGTTTCTGCCGGAATAAACAATACCGATGGTCTTTTATTGGTGAAAATCAGCAATGCCACAATCAAAGCCATAGAATCTCGCAGGGTTTTGTCTGCCCTGTGGCAGAAGGCGGCTGCGGTTCGATATCCCCGAACCCAAACGGGCTTAACCTGCATGCGCACCGCTTGAATTTAGATTGGAGAACCGTAAGTGATTCTGACCCATAAAAACGGGGCATCATTCTACCAGTTTGAGAGCCTGGTAAAATTTTCCGAGATCCGGCACGGCATTTTCACACGCCATTTTGGGAACAGTTCCCCACCTTTCGAAAGTTTAAATGTCAGTTTGGGGCTGGGGGATGCCGATGCTCATGTATGGCAGAACCGTCGGGCCATCGCCCGGGCAATGGGCATTCATGACCTGATTTATGCCGAGCAGGTCCACAGCGAACAAGTGCTCGTATTGAATCCGACGATGCCCGTCTCTGATGATGGCGGCGAGGGACTTCTGGGAATCGGTGATGCCATCGTTACCGATAGCGCCGACAAATTATTGATGATCCAGCTGGCAGATTGTCAATCGATACTGTTATATGATACCCACCAGCAGGTTGTGGCCAATATTCATTCCGGCTGGCGCGGCAGCATTCGCAATATTGCAGGACGAACCGTGGCTGTTATGCAAAGGCACTTTCAAAGCGATCCGTCGCATCTGCTGGCCGGGATAGGGCCCTCGCTTGGACCCTGCTGTGCTGAATTTATTCATTATCGCAATGAAATTCCTGAAAAATTGTGGCCGTATAAAAAGGTGGGAAATCATTTTGATTTCTGGGCCATCAGTCGCGATCAGCTAAACGATGCCGGTGTCCCCTTGGAAAATATTGAACTCAGCAACATCTGTACTTTCTGCAATACAGCGCTTTTTTTTTCCTATCGCGCTGAAGGCCAAACGGGTCGATTTGCTTCGGTTATCGGCTTAAACGGATAGACGACAGTTTCCTGCAACAGCCGAGCCTTCAGAAATAATAGACCTCGATAGCATGCAGAAACACAAACGCAACATAAAAAATCGAATGATCGTCCATTTTCACTTTGATGTTTTTGTGCTAAAAAGCATTTTCGCACCCAAGCGAAAAGTGAACACATTCAAAAGATAAATATGGCCCCGATTACCGATCAAAAAGTTGAGGTGTTCGCAAACACCGCCCTGGGTCACGGAATCTATCGCATTCGGCTAAGCTGCCACCGCCAATATGCCCAGGCTGTACCCGGTCAATTTGTCATGGTTCGCCCCAATCAACAAATCGACCCGCTATTGCCACGCCCATTTTCGATTCATCAGTTGATTCGACATAAGGGTTCTGTTAGCGGTCTGGAATTGCTGTATAAAGTGGTCGGCAAAGGAACTCAGTTGCTTGCGCGCCTGCAGCCCGGAGATCGCATCAGTATGACGGGTCCGCTGGGTCAAGGATTTGAGATTGCAGCAAAGGTGTCGAATATCAAAATAGTGGCCGGCGGGATCGGGGTGGCCCCGATGTTATTCTTGGCCCAGACGCTGATTGAATCCAAGCGCAATTTATCATCGCTTGAGGTTTTTATCGGCGGCCGGACACGATCCGATCTGCTGTGTTTACAGGATTTTTCAGCTATCGGACTGGCGGCTCGTGTGACTACGGATGACGGAAGCTCCGGAGATCAGTGTTTGGTAACAGATCCACTGGACGCAGCATTGGCTGAAAATCGGCCAGATATTATTTATGCCTGCGGCCCGATGGAGATGTTAGCCTGTATCGCCGGAATTGCAGAAAGGCATCATGTTCGCTGTCAGGTTTCGATCGAAACGATGATGGCTTGCGGCATGGGAGCCTGCTTGGGCTGTGCGGTGGCTGCGCGTAAAGATAACCAGCGATATTTGCATGCCTGTAAAGACGGTCCGGTTTTTGATACCCGCTATCTTGGACTCTAGTATTTCAAACCCTACTTGTTTTTCATCAGAATTATGATCAATTGGGTTAAATTTAGCGTTGACTTGTCTGTGATCCTATGTTAGTTGCTCAGTCTTCATATCAGTTTGGTTGTCACCTTCCACTAATGGCGGAAGGTGTTTGAATTCCATGAAAAAAGAAACCAAACGAACATTCAGGGAACTGGCATATTACAGCAGTCTGGGGATTTCCGTCGCACTGGCGATTTTTATTGGTCTGGCTGTGGGGATTTATTTAGATCGCCGATTTGAAACAGCGCCGTGGTGCACCCTTATTTTTTTGGTTATCGGGATCATCGCCGGCTTTCGTAACATTGCGATCGTTATTCGCAAAACGAGGAAGTTTTAGTCGGCCATCAGCACCATAACGGGGAAGGCATATTGGACGTCCAGCAACGCATCATTAATTTCGTTACCCGATCCAACTGGATCTTATTTGCAGGGACCAGCATTGCCGGGTTTGTCATTTTTTCAAAAAGTGTCGCCCTGGGTATTGTTTTCGGAGGGCTGCTGGTTACCATCAATTTCCATTTATTGGCAAAAACGCTAAAAAGAGCCCTGACCCCGCCGCACCTAACCTCCCATAACGTGGTACTGGCCAAATATTATCTGCGCTTTTTGATCAGCGGGTTTATCATTTTCCTGCTGATTGCCGGCCATATTGTGCACCCCGTCGGATTGGTCATCGGTCTGTCCATTGTCGTTTTCAGCATTATGCTGGCAACCATCTGTGAAGTTAAAAAACTTCTATTCAAGGAGGCTGTCTAAGGATGGAACATCCCTATTTATTCATTGTAAAATTTTTTGAGCTGATCGGATTTGGGCATTTTGCGCATGCGTATCCCTGGGTGATTTACTCCTGGTTTGTGATGATTGTACTGATTGTTTTAGCCTTCCTGGCTGTTCGTAAAATAGAGATGATTCCGTCAGGAGCGCAAAATGTGTTTGAGATTCTAATTTCGGGTATAGAAGAATTTATGGTCGATATTACTGGCGAAGAAGGACGGCCGTTTTTTCCGCTGATTGCCACGGTATTTCTCTACATTGCCACTTGCAATCTGCTGGGCTTAATTCCCGGTTTTTACCCACCGACCGCCAGTATTAACACAACACTATCCTGTGCGCTAACGGTGGTCGTATTCACGCATGTGATCGGCGTCAAATTTCATGGCGCCAAGTATATCAAGCATTTTCTGGGGCCTGTCTGGTGGCTGGCACCGTTGATTTTGATCATTGAACTCATTGGCCATTTTGCTCGAATCTTGTCTTTGTCGATTCGTCTTTTTGGCAACATCACCGGCCATGAACTGGTGCTGGGGATTTTATTTTTACTGGCCGGCGCCTTTTTTGCGCCACTGCCGATCATGGCGCTGGGTATCTTCGTGGCACTGCTGCAGGCTTTCGTGTTTTTGCTCCTATCGATTATTTATTTTTCAGGGGCCATGGAAGAAGCGCATTAAAAGAAATTGCTGTTAATGGGATAACAGAAGAAGCCCAATAATATATCCAGAAAAGGAGGTAGACGATCGTATGGAAGCAAAAGCATTAGAATTCTTTATTGCCTGTGTTACAGCTGCTGGATTTGGAATTGCTATCGCGGCATTTGGCTGTGGCATAGCACAGGGTATCGGTCTGCGGTCCGCGGTTGAGGGTATCGCACGTAATCCGGAGTCTTCGGGTAAGGTTACCGTTACCATGATCATTGGCCTGGCGCTGATTGAATCTCTTTGTATTTACGCGCTGGTTGTTGCATTGATCCTGATCTTTGCCCATCCGCAGGCTGCATCGATAGCCGCATTGTTCGCGCAAGGCGGCTAGTTGATTCCTTTTGTTAGTTTTTTTTACCCCCATACGGGGCGCATCGAATTATCGGCTGCGCCCTGTTTTTTTATCATACCGCCGGAACCCGCAAATATCACGCATTACAGGAGTTGGAATCATTTAAAGCACCTGAATTGCTTATAAAATTTCATCTCATGCTTTCAATTCTGTGAAAATTATTATATACTAAACTTAGATCGAAATAGCAGCGACACCGATGACAGGAGAGATCCTATGGATGAACAGCAAATTTTAGCCAAGCTTGATCGTATTAAAGAAATTCCGACACTGCCGACCATTGTTTTCGAATTGAACAAACATCTGCGGGATCCGGACACATCAATAAAAACGGTCTGTGATACCATCGAAAAAGATCAAGCCATCGCCTTGAAAATTTTAAAGCTGGTCAACTCCGCATTTTACGGATTCAAATCCAAGATCAGCGATCTGCGTAATGCGGTCGTCTTGCTGGGATACAACGCGGTGCGCAACGCCATCGTATCCATATCGGTGATCAACTCTTTTCCCAAACGCGTCAAATTGATGGATTTTGATATATCTCAGTTTTGGAAACATTCTCTGGCGGTGGCCGTTACCAGTAAAAACATTGCCCAGCTATCCGGAAAGGAATCACCGGATAATTGTTTTGTCGGTGGGTTGCTGCATGATGTCGGCAAAGTAATCCTGGCTCAGTATTTTCCGAATCTATTTGAAACCGTGTGGTCGACTCTGCAAAACGAGCATTTGACTTTTTACGAGGCCGAGCAAAAAAGCCTACCGATCGATCATGCTAAAATTGGCGCGCATCTGGCTGCCAAATGGCAACTGCCCCAGGGCCTGATTGAAGCCATCCGATGGCATCATGATTTTCAGCCCCAAAGCAAAAGTGCCAATTTCGTCCAAAACATTTATCTGGCCAATTTTATCATCAATGCTTACGACCTGGATCCGGAGCTGCGGCTGGATCTTTCGAACATGCACCCTGAAGTGATCAAATTTATGATGAATATGACGGAAGATGTCGGTGATTGGTATACTGGGTTGACCGGCGAAATCGATGCCGCTTATTCATTTTTCCTGGAATCAGATATATAGACTCAGAGAACTGCTTTTAAATATTGACCGGTATAGGAATTTTTAATTTCTGCCAATGCCTCTGGCGTCCCGCAGCCCACAATAAATCCACCCTCATCTCCGCCTTCCGGGCCTAAATCAACAATGTAGTCTGCGGTCTTGATGACATCCATGTTATGTTCAATCACCAGGACGGTATTGCCCTGTTCGACCAGCATATTGAGTAC
>JAHEIW010000298.1 GCA_024639185.1 Deltaproteobacteria bacterium
CGCGCAAAAAAAAGATCGCCAGGGCCCCCAGATTACCGTTGATCTGGATAGCGCGGGCGCCAAAGGGATGAAAAAGCCAGGTAAGCGGATTTCCGGGTTTTGGTAAAGCAACCTCATCGGACGGATTTTGGGCGCTTGATTTTTCTGCAGCCATATGAATGCTTCCCCCCTCTTTGACCGGAAGATATGTTTGGATAGCAAAATACGATATCGGAAATGCTGCATCCATCATACAAATCAGATGGTTTCAGCATTCTGGTTCTTTTATCATATTCAAATTTCAGTGCAAGCATAAAATTTAACTTTATTAGGTATAAACCTCAGAGCCCAACATATCCGATGTCGAAAAACGTTAAAACCCCCAAAAAGGGGTAAAAAAGAGGGGGGTCGCTGCACGAATACCACAAAATGTGAAGGCTCATAACGTGTTGCAGCTAAATTAAACACAGGTCCACACTGAGGCAGGTCGCTGAATCTCTTTTTCTTTTTCGCCAGTCATCAGGTCGATATTGACAAAGTGATAAGAATAATTACAAACTGACAATTATTTTCAACCGGATACGTATCCCACTTCTGTGCAACTGTGAATAACTAAGGAAATCATCATGGCAGACCGTCTTTACATCGCGGCAATGGAACCCGGAAGCGGCAAATCGGTAATCGCCCTCGGCATCATGGAGATGCTTTCCCGCAGAATCCGTCGGCTGGGTTATTTCAGGCCCGTGGTGCCGACCGCCAAGGAACCGGATAACAATATACGGTTGATCAAAGCGCGCTATCAACTGGAACCGGATTACGAACAGATGTTTACTTTTACCCATGAAGATGCCCGCAATCTGGCCGCCGACGGTAAGATGCAAACACTTATAAAAAGCATTATCAATAAATTCAGAGAGCTAAAACAGGATTGCAATTTTGTCTTATGCGAAGGTACAGATTTCACCGGCGTTGGATCTGCCTTTGAATTTGACTTTAACGCTGATGTGGCCTCGAATTTAGGGTGCCCGATTTTAGCGCTCCTCAATGGCCGCAAAAAATCTCCGGATGAAACCGTTGACGCCATGCAGGTTGCCTGGGAGTATTTTGAAGAAAAAGGCTGCACCATTGTTGCGACCCTTATTAACAGAGTTGATCCCAAACAGATTCAGGGGCTGAAAGATCACATTCAAAAAATGGGCCTGACGGCTGACTCGATTTACATCCTGCCCGAAGAGCCTGTTCTGGGAAGACCAACGGTCGGCGAAATCGCTCGCAGCCTTGACGCTAAAATTCTGCAAGGCGATCCAAAAGCGCTGAACCGGGGCGTGCATGACATGAAGATTGCCGCCATGAATTTGCCGCACTATCTGAATCGTATCGCGGACGGCGACCTGATTATTACACCGGGCGACCGCGCCGATGTGATCCTGGCAAGCCTGGCGACCACCATCTCCGAGACTGCGCCCAATATCGCCGGATTGCTGCTGAGCGGAGGGCTGATGCCCGAGGATCCGATTCAGCATCTAATCCAGGGCTTGAAAAATTATTCCCCGATTGCGGTGATCAGTGTGAATACGGACACCTATGCCACCGCCATGAACGCCGGTATGGTGCGACCGGCACTGCACCCTGAAAATGAACGCAAAATTGCGGCAGCTTTGGGTTTGTTCGAATCTCATGTCGATACCCGGCATCTCGAAGAACGCATTCAGGTGGTGCGGTCCAATCGTGTCACGCCCATGATGTTCGAATATGAGCTTATCGAAAAAGCCAAAGTCGATCGCCGTCATATCGTTCTGCCGGAAGGCGCCGAACAGCGCATTCTGCATGCTGCTGAAATCCTGCTCAGACGAGGTGTTGCCGACCTCACCCTGCTGGGCAACCCGGAAAAGATCAATACCAAGATCGGGATGCTGGGGCTGACCCTGGATGGGGTTAAGATCGTCGATCCGCGTACGTCTGATTACCAAGCAGGTTTTGCCCAAACCTATTATCAATTGCGCAAGCATAAGGGCATATCTCCGGAAATGGCAGCCGATACGGTAAGCGATGTTAATTTTTTTGGCACCCTGATGGTGTATGACGGTCTGGCCGACGGCATGGTGTCCGGTTCGATTCACACCACTGCCGAAACGATTTTACCGGCCCTGCAAATCATTCGCACCCGGCCGGGCTTTTCGGTTGTCTCCAGCGTGTTTTTGATGTGTCTGGCCGACCGCGTTCTGGTCTACGGCGATTGTGCCGTTAATCCCGATCCGAATGCCGAGCAGCTGGCTGAAATCGCCATCAGCTCGGCTGAAACTGCCGCTATCTATGGCATCGAGCCCCGCATCGCCATGTGCTCATATTCCACCGGCGAATCCGGTAAAGGCCAAGATGTGGACAAGGTGCGTCAGGCCACCCGCATCGCCAGGGAGCGCCGGCCGGATTTAAAAATCGAAGGACCGATTCAATATGATGCTGCCGTGGATGCCGGTGTGGCCCGCACCAAAATGCCCGACAGTGAGGTTGCCGGTAAGGCCACTGTCTTTATTTTCCCGGATTTAAACACCGGCAACAATCTCTACAAAGCCGTGCAGCGTTCTGCCAAAGCCATAGCCATCGGTCCGATTCTGCAGGGACTGAATAAACCGGTCAATGATTTAAGCCGCGGCTGCACCATCCCGGATATCGTCAATACCGCGGCCATCACCGCCATTCAGGCGCAAGCAGTCAAATAAGATTTTAGATTTTGGATTTTGGATTTTGGATTTTTGACTGATCATATGCACTGTTATTTAGAAGATTTTAATATCCTGGAATGTAAACAAAGGGGGAAGAGGAGGGAATATAATGAATGAAGAACAGATGAAGAAGCGAACCAAAAAGTTCGCCAAGCAAATTATAAAATTATGTCGACAGCTACCGAATAGCAGGGAAGGAAGATTAATTGGAAATCAGCTATTCCGATCTGGTACATCAGTAGCTGCGAACTATAGATCTGCCTGCAGAGCAAGGTCTAAAGCGGATTTCATTTCAAAACTCGCAATTGTTGAAGAAGAAGCTGACGAATCATTGTTTTGGCTTGAAATAATTACGGAGATGGAGGTTTTTAATGCCCCTTTCATGGATTCTCTAATGACCGAGAACGACGAAATAATCGCTATACTTGTCTCCTCTATAAAAACATCAAGAAGAAATAGATAATTATTGATTAATCTCATGGTTTTTTTAATCCAAAATCCAAAATCTAGAATCCAAATTGTTGGAAATCCGCAATACATAGGACTTGCCAATGAAAATACTTGTAATTAACTCGGGATCCTCCTCGATTAAATACCGCCTTTTTGACATGACCGCCAAAACCGTGCTGGCGTCCGGTCTGGTGGAGCAAATCGGCGAACAACAGAGCCGGCTCATCCATCAGACACGCAACGATA
>JAHEIW010000299.1:0-1713 GCA_024639185.1 Deltaproteobacteria bacterium
TGGCTGATCAGTCGCCGGGCATTTTTAGGCGCCTGGGCACGAACGTGGTTGTTGAAAAAAATGGTCCCGCTGCCGGCCTGCCGGGCCATCGGTGCGATGATTTTATCGGCCCATTCCCGCAGTTCCTCATCACTGTAGTCGTAGTCAAACTGCATTTGCATGTTGCCCGAGCGCCAGCCCCTGGCGTTGCGGCCGTGAAATCGAATGTAAAAAAGCTCCGGATTGGTGACCACGTCGAGTTGCGGAAACAGACCCGGCAGAGCCGGTTCATCCACGGCGACCAGGGTGGTGCGGCGGCGCTCCAGTTCGGCGAAAACCCGGTCCGTGGCCCATGAGGCATGGCGAAATTCCACGGCCAGGGGCAATCCGGCCAGTTCGTCGAGCAGGGCGGCCAGGTAGCGGCGATGTTGCGGCGCCCGGGAAAAGCTCGGCGGAAACTGCAGCAAAACCGCCGCCAGTTGACGCGCCTGGACAAGCGGCGCCATGCCGTCACGATATTGGGAGGCCTGCCCCCGCCATTGGTTGGGATCCACCTCATGGGTTAAGGTGCGGGTCAGTTTGGCGGCAAAGCGAAAACCGGGCGGCGCCTGCTGGCGCATGCGTTCGATAGCGGCGGCTTTGGGCATCTGATACCAGGTGAAGTTCAGCTCGGTGATCGGAAATGTTTTTGCGTAAAGCGGCAACATCTGACCCGATCGGGTACCGGGCGGGTAAAACCCGGCGTTGACCCACTCGGTATACGAATAACCGCTGGTGCCGATCCACAGCTGGCAGTTGGTATTTGTACGCTCAGGACTCACGTTAAATCATTCGGAAATGGTTAAATTCAGTCACTCTTTTTTGGCCGCTGGCTGCTTGCTTCGACTCGGCTGAGCCCTTCGGCCGTGAGCTCAGGGCCGAACGGCTCGTCGCAGGCTGGCTCCTGGCTGAATCAGAGACAACCCGTTGTGGTGGTCGTCACAAATTGTTGCTGCGGGCGGGGATAAACCCCGCCCCTACAACCCGTATTTTAACCAGTCTCATAGGATCGGATTTTATGCCCGCCCATCAAGCCAGCTGCCAGCCGCGAGCGGCCAGAAGCTATTTAATTCCTTCCGGGCCGCGGTGGATGCCGATGATTTTGCCCTGAACCAGCACTTCGGCAAAGCTGTAACGCATGGGGGTGTAGGCAGTGTTTTCCGGACGCAGCTCGATGTGATCGTCGTGCAAAAAAAAGCGTTTGACGGTGGCCTCTTCACTGTTGATCAGGACCACGACGATCTCCCCGTTTTGGGCGTACTGACGCGGTTCGCAAATCGCCAGATCGCCGTTGAGGATACCGGCATCTTTCATCGAATCGCCCTTGACGCGCAGGGCGAAGATATTTTGATTGCGGTAAACGTCGGCATCCAGCACGATGCTGCCGTCCCATTCCGTCTGGGCGTACATCGGCAGACCGGCCGTGACGCGGCCGATAATCGGGATTTCGCGCCAGCGCTGCGCAGCCGCGGCCTGGCGGGTACGATTGAGCAGATAAACATTGCGGCTGTAACGTCCTTCACGTTTAACATAGCCTTTTTCTTCCAGGGCACGAAGGGTCTGGGCGATAGCGGCATGACTGACCCCCAGATCCGCTGCCGCCTGGCGCAGGCTGGGGCACAGACCGGTTTTGGCGATTTCGTGCTCAAGATAATCCAGAACGCGCTGTTGTTTGGGTGTCAGCGGGACGTTCAT
>JAHEIW010000299.1:1813-3386 GCA_024639185.1 Deltaproteobacteria bacterium
CTGTCAAGATGAAAAATCGAAAAAGGGGATTTTCAGGTTTGCAGGCGGATCAGATGAGCAATTGGGACAGGCGTCTTTGACCGAAGCGCATCGGCACGAAAATGGCCAGCAGACTGAAGATCAATACCAGACTGAAGGAGCCGACGATCCATATCCAGGTTGACAGGCCGATGAATTGATTGCGGATGCCGGCCATAAAGAGATTATACACCGGGCCGGCCTCGATGAGAACCACCAGGCCGATATAACCGGCACAGGCGATCATAAAAACCAGTCCGCCGAAACTGGTTATGGTCTGGGTCGGATTTTCGGCCTTAAAATCCGGATAGGCCGCTCCCAGGCCGATGCCGATTGCCACGATACCGGGGACAACAAAAAAAACCGTGAGGGTTGAAAGGATCATCATAAACGGTGTGACCTGCAACAAAATGTTAGTTGCCGTAATCAAAACCTCGGTCAAGATGAGCAGCGGAAGATAGTAGATGAAAAATTTAATCCATAAAAACGAGCGGATGGAAAGCGGGGAGGTTTTTACCAGCCAGAAGGCCTCTCTTTCCATGCTAACCGCCGGATAGGCAAATCGGGCCGTTACAGCCGTCAGAACGAACAGCGCCAGGCCCATGTTTAGAAATGAGAATAAATTCTGCAGGTACTCGGTTTTGATCGGTGATTTTTCAAGCGGCAGGACCTTGAAGTTATAAACATAAATCACTACCAGGGCGGCGATCAGAAAGACCTGCGTCCACTGGGTCTGGTCGCGCAAAAAGGTTTTTATTTCCTTGACTGTAAAGGATTTTATCGGGCCCGGCAGGAAGTTAAAAATGCGATCACCGATGACATTGCTTTTAATCAGACGGGCCGGGGCATTCTGGGTTTTGGAAAATCCTTTAAAATAAATGGCGTCTGCGATTAAGATCAGAATAAATATAAGCATTCCGGTAAAACTCAACGACAGCGCCGTGAAAAATAGACTGTTGCCGGTCGCACCGGCAAGAGCGGATCGGATGCTGTCATATATCCAGCTGCTTGGCAAAAACGGTGACGACGGGGTTTGCAGCGAGGTTATATAAACCATTACCGTGTCAAAAACTTCCGGGTCAACGAGCAATTCCGGCTGTGAAAGGCGGATGGCCAGATAAAGGACAACAAAAAAAAGAATCCCCATCAGGATAAAGACGCTTTTCATGCGTGTGGCGGGGATAAAGATAACCGCTGTCATCACCAGCACTGTGCTGATGGCTGACGCAATTGCGGCCAGACACAACATCGCAATCATGGTGTTCAGATAATAAAAAACACCGGTTTGATAGACGATGCCATAAGAGATGAGGACCGGCATGGTATAAATGATGACCATCCAGGCACTGTCAACGGTGCTGTCTATCCAGCGCACAATGAAAATCTTATAGCTCGAAACCGGCAGGGAATGAACCAGCATCAGGTCGCGGGACAGATAGAGTTTGGAAAGGGACGTCAGGATGCTGCTGAATAAAAGCAGGGCAAAAGACACGACCAGCATCATGGACAATAATTTGTAGCCCAGGATGTCGCCGATATCTTCAATGCCTTTAAA
>JAHEIW010000025.1 GCA_024639185.1 Deltaproteobacteria bacterium
GCGCGGACAATCGTTTGGGCTGCAGTCGCCCCGCTTTATGCAAAAATCTTGTCACGGCCGCAGCACGGGCAACCGATAGTTCCCAGTTGCTGGGAAATCTGGCCTTCAGGGACGGGCCCAGGGGCATATTATCTGTGTGGCCCTCAACCACAACGCATTGATCATTCTGCTGCCGGATGGATTCGGCGAACGCCTGCAGTAATGCTTTGCCCTTTTCATTTATTTTTACACTACCGGAATCAAACAAGATCTTATCGATGAAAACCACCTTGAGGGTGTCCTCCGTCTCAACCAGTTCGATTTGCTGGGCGGCAATCTCGTCTTGGAGACTGGTGGCGATAGTCTTCTTGGTGTCATCCAACAGCCCGATGACCTTATTCTGGAGTTTGATAACGGATTTGTTTTTTTCAAGAGCACTGTTTAGCCGCTCCACCTCCCGGGTTAGCTTTAAATTGATCTTTTTGAGGGAAGCGTTTTTGGCTTTTAAATCCGTCAGGTTCTGTCTGCTTTCGACAATGGCCTGCTGCAGATGTGCGATCTCTGCATTCTGACTCTGAATACGCTGTTCAGCCTCATACAGCTGCAACTGAAAGTGCTTGAGCTCCTCCGCCAGGAGCGCATTGCGGTTTTGCAGTTGTTGCTGATCGGCAACACATGCCTGCAGTCCAAAGATCAGCAATAATAGAAGGCCAAATGATGATCGATACCCCATTCGCACAATTCCCATTAGCGGTGTAGTCGATAAGTGTTTGAATCGTTATTATATTTTTATATCAAAAATTTCGAATTTTTCATAATCTTATTTTTATTTTAGCCGGATTATTTGTTCAGGCGAGCACGTTTTCTGGGATTAGGCCATTCGCATTTTGTCCCGATAGCAGCCATCAGCCAGTAATACCGCTCTTTTTTCTTGATGTTTTGCGGCCGATGATTATCATTTCTTTGTAATAGGAGCCAAAATCTTAATTGTAAGGAAATTGATACTGATGAAGGTTAAAAAATATGTTTTCGATATTTTCGAGCATGATGAAGATTTCAAATTCATCATGAAGCGACTGCTCGAGGCCTCAATGGAGGAGTCATTTAATTCCATTGTCATCACAGAAGCCGGCAAAGGTTACCCGATTGTGTATGTAAACGCTGCATTTTGCGAATTGACCGGTTACGGGCCGCAAGAGGTCATGGGCAAATCTCCGTCTATTTTGCAGGGGCCTAAAACAGACGAAAAGGTCATCAAACAGCTGAATGCCAACATTGCAGCCGGCAGGCTATTTCATGGCAAAGCCATTAATTATCGCCGGGATGGCTCTGAATTCATGATGGAATGGAAGATCGTTCCGATCCATAATGATAAAGACCAGATCACGCACTATCTGGCCATTCAGCGGGATGTTAGCGATCAATCCCCTTAGTTAACCTTCAGTTTTACCAAAACCGAAATGCTATGCGTTTGTTAACCATAATATTTGCTTTGATGCTTGCGATCACATTTGGGGCCTGTACGAGCGGACCGCCAATTCATACAGTGGATGTAGTGGATATTGAACAATTTATGGGCGACTGGTACGTCATTGCCAGTATCCCGACGTTTATTGAAAAAGAGGCCTACAATGCGATTGAGTCCTACCGTCTGTCTAAAGATGGGACCATCGCAACGACATTTTCTTTTAACAAAGGGTCGTTTGAAGGCCCGCGCAAGGTCTACCGACCCCGGGGATTTATCCAGGATAAACAGTCCAATGCCGTCTGGGGAATGCAGTTCGTTTGGCCGTTTAAAGCCGAATATCGTATTATCTATCTGACCGAAGATTACTCCCAAACCGTTATTGGTCGCACCAAAAGAGATTATGTCTGGATTATGGCCCGCAAGCCGGTCATACCCGAAAATGACTACCATCGCATTTTAGATTTTCTGAGGGCAGAGGGCTACGACCTCGGCAAGCTTCGAAAAGTTCCACAACAGGCAAAATAAAATGCGATCACTGCGCACTTGCCTTTCCTGAATCTCTACACGCCTTCTTATCAGCCGGGAATCCACAGTCAAAAATTCCGTGTGAGTGACATCCGACTTGCCATTAGTGATATTGGTATTAGGTTACACATTAAGTTTGTGCCAAAGAGTCGTGCGCTTTGCGGAAAGCGTATGAAGGGCAATAGGTATGGATTAATCAAATCTGAAGGACAATATAATGATGAAGACTAAATTTTGGGCGATACTGACATGTGTTATGTTATGTGCGACTTTTACGAGCGTGTTTCGGGTTGAAGCGGCAGAGATTGAAGGCATCAATTTTGATGATCGCTATAGAACAGCGGACACCTCCCTGAAATTAAGAGGTACCGGACTTTTGCGAGTGATGGTTTTTGCCAAAATATATGTTGCTGCCCTTTACCTGCCTGAAGATCATCCTTCTAAACTGGCGCTATCAGATGTGCCCAAGCGATTGGAAGTCCAGTATCTGAGATCCGTTGCCGGTAAAGATTTCGGGCCGGCCACCAACAAAAAGGTATCTGAGAATGTGGATCCGCAGACATTTTCGCGATTGCAGCCCCGTCTGGAGTATCACAATTCTCTTTATCAGGATGTTCAAGCGGGCGATCGCTATGCTCTGACTTACATTCCGGGCAAAGGCACCGAGCTGACGTTAAACGGCGAGCCCAAGGGCACCATAGAGGGGGCCGATTTTGCGGCTGCCCTGTTTTCCATCTGGCTGGGCCCCAACCCCATCAGCGAATCTTTCAAAAAAGAACTTCTGGATTTATCGTGAAATCGCGGCGTACTGAGCATATCGCCTTACGTAAAAAATTGGCCTATTCGGCTCCGGCCCTGGCGCTGGCAGTTGTCGGAATACCGGTTTACGTTTATATCCCCAAATTTTATACCGATGTCGTCGGGATCAACATCGCTGTTTTGGGCACCATACTCTTCAGCGTGCGCATATTTGATGCGCTTACCGATCCTGCCATTGGTTACCTGTCAGATCGGACCCGGACCCGATTTGGCAGACGCCGGCCCTATATAGCCATCGGATCGTTCTTTGTCGTGTTGAGCATGTATTTGCTGTTTAATCCCCCGCATGCATCTGCCTATTTTGAAACCTGGTGGTTTGGCATCTGCATTTATGCATTGTTTTTATGCTGGACGGCCGTAACCGTCCCCTATGAATCGTTGGGGCCTGAAATTACTTTTGATTATCACGAACGCACCTCGCTTTTTGGCATGCGCGATGGTTTTCTCATCGCCGGCACGCTGATGGCTGCCAGCTCGCCGGCTTTGGTTGCCTGGGCCTTTAACCTGTCAGCGGATGCGCAAGGCGAACGCGCCAAATTTTTCTGGATTGCGGTACTTTATACGCCGTTGTTGATCGGTTCCTGCTGGTGGTGTGTGATGGCGATAAAAGAAAAAAAGGCGGCGGGGCCACTGCAGTCAACCGGCATCTGGGAGGGATTGGGTTATGTGACCCGTAATCGGCCGTTTATCATTTTAATCATTTCTTACACCATCGCGGCCATCGGCAGCAATCTGCCGGCAACGTTGATTTTGTACTATGTCGAATATGTTTTGCAGTCCCAGCTGGCCGATGCGTTTTTGCTGCTTTACTTTGTTACGGGCATCCTTTTTTTACCTGGATGGATCAAGCTCTCAGGACGTATCGGCAAAAAAGCGGCCTGGTTGACCTCCATGGTCATCAATACCGGCGCCTTTATCGGTGTCTTTTTTTTAGGACCCGGTGATGCCCGTATTTATGGTATCCTCGTCTTTTTATCCGGCATCGGCTTTGGTGCCACCCTGGCATTGCCCTCAGCCATCCAGGCCGATGTCATCGATTACGATGAGCTGCTGTGCGGACAAAGACGTGAAGGTCAATACATTGGCCTGTGGTCAATTGCCAAAAAATTCGCAGCCGCCATCGGTGTAGGTGCGGGGTTGTCGATTCTGGGATGGGCGGGTTATACACCCAATGTGGCCCAGAGCGAACAGGTGCAACTGACATTGCGAACCTTGTATGCCCTGGTGCCTTCGGTGTGCAATATATTGGCCTTTATCATCGTGTTGGCATATCCCATCAGCAGTCAGGTACATAAACAGATTCGCGCTGCGATTGCAGAGCGCAAAGCAGGTCGATCGGTTGCCGATCCGATAAAGCCGGATCGGATGATTGGGTAACAGCGGTCAAATGGGGAAGTGAATCGAATGGAGCATTTATTCACGATGCTGGGCTGGAATCTGGCTGCAGTGACCACTATGATGTTAGGCGGCTGGATTTTGAGTCTGGTCAAAAAAAATGTTACTCTTGTCGACAGCCTCTGGGGGTTGGGATTCGTTTTGATTGCCTGGATCACCTTTAGCCTTACTGAGGGCTTTAATGGGCGCCAACTTCTGCTGGCAGGGCTCACTACCATCTGGGGGTTGCGGCTCAGTGCGCATTTGACCTGGCGCAACTGGGGAAAAGGAGAGGACCCCCGCTATGGCGGCTGGCGACGGGCCAGCGGCGATCGTTTCTGGATCATCAGCCTGTTTAAGGTGTTTTTGCTGCAGGCCTTATTTTTGTGGGTGATTGCGCTGGCCATCCAGTATGGTCAGATAGCGGCGCACCCGGCGTATTTTACGTGGCTTGATTTTCTGGGATTCATCATATGGCTGATTGGATTTATTTTTGAATCTATCAGTGACTGGCAACTGGCGCGCTTTAAAGCCGATTCCGCCAACCGGGGCAAGGTGATGGACCGCGGGCTGTGGGCCTATTCGCGACACCCCAATTATTTTGGAGAATGTTTAATCTGGTGGGGGTTGTTTTTGATCGCATTATCCACACCCACCAGCTGGTGGACGGTGATCAGCCCGCTGATCATCACGGCAGTATTACTAAAGATGACCGGTATCCCCCTGATGGAAAAAACCATTGTTGACACCCGACCGGGCTACGCCGATTATATCCAGCGTACCCCGGCATTTTTCCCCTGGTTTCCCAAAAAGGAAAATGCATGAACATATTAACCGAGCTGGCCGAGCGCGGATGGTTGCCGGATGCATTGATTCGCTACGGCATTCGAAGCCTGGATAAAAAGCGCCTGCAAATGGAAGACACAGGGGATGTTGAAGCCCAGCGGGCCGCCTTGGCGCAGTTTATTGCGGTCATGCGACAAAGCCCCATTGCGGTTCAAACTGAAAAACCCAAAGAACAACACTATGAAGTTCCGCCGGATTTTTTTAAACGGGTACTGGGTCGGCATTTAAAATACAGCGGCTGTTTCTGGGATGCGAAGACGAAAACATTGGATGAAGCCGAAGCCCGCATGCTGGCCATTACTGCCGAACGTGCCCAGCTGGCTGACGGGATGCGCATTCTGGAACTGGGTTGCGGCTGGGGATCACTTTCATTGTGGATGGCTGAGCACTATCCCACCAGCCAGATCATCACGGTCTCGAATTCCAAACCGCAGACGGAATTTATCCGCGCTTTGTGCCGCCAACGGGGGTTGAGCAATTTAGAAGTTGTCTGCGCTGATATGAATGATTTTGATACCGATTTAAGATTTGATCGGGTAGTTTCGGTGGAAATGTTTGAGCACATGCGCAACTGGCCCAAACTTCTTGGACGCATTAGCACCTGGTTGCGTCCGGCGGGCAAATGTTTTATCCATATTTTTACCCATCGTCAATTTGCTTACACCTTTGAGGAAAATAACCAGAGCTGGATGGGCGATCACTTTTTTAGCGCCGGTATGATTGCCTCAGACGATTTACTGCTGTATCTGCAGGATCATCTGGTAATTGAGTCCCACTGGCGGGTAAACGGCAATCACTACCGCAAAACCGCCGAGGCCTGGTTGACCAATCTGGATAAACGCAGAGAAGAAATTTTACCTATTTTCGCAAAAACTTACGGTGCCGGCGATTCAAAACGCTGGTTACAGCGCTGGCGTATTTTTTTTATGGCCTGTGCTGAATTGTGGGGATATCGCAACGGGCAGGAGTGGTTGGTGTCACATTACCTCCTAAAAAAAGGAAATTCGCCCAGTGTGGCATAAGTAAATGGAAACAGGTAGTAAAGGACGCTCAGGTTAATAGGAGGAACGCTGTTTGCGATAAGAACGTATAGCGCTGATTGCCGGTTTAAGCGTCAGGTACAAGACGAAGAGCACAATTGGGCAGATGACCATCCATGTAAATATCGCGTAAAGCGTTAGATTCCATAGACTGGTCATACTGCCCCAGAAGTCGTTTTGTATCATCGTGATTATGTTCTCAGCGGGTATCCGCGTGCTCTGTTTAGTGAAAAGCCAGCTGCCGGCACTGTAAAACGGCGCCAGCAAAGCAAGCTGCGCCGGATAAACCATGTAGTTTACCAATTGTATGGCCGGCAGATTCAGCCGAAAAGCAAACGCCGCCAAAGTACAAAGTATAGTCGTCATCCCCAACATCGGAAAAACGCCTAACGTAATGCCCATGGCGATGCATAATGTTATTTTTCTAACGCTCATCCCCTCTTTGAGCATCGATGCAACCATAGACCTGCTCTTTAATTTAAGCTGTTCAATCATCTCATTCCAATTCATGGCAAATATTAAACTCGATAATTTTAGTTATTTATAGCGGATTGTATTCGCATAAATTCGCCAAGATTGTCCATCGTCAGCAGCCCCACCAGCCGATTGTTGTGCTTTACCGGCAGCGTATGGCAATTGCAATCCTTAAGCTTGCCGAATGCAGTTTCGAGCATGTCGTATGATTCAACCGTAACAAACTGGTTCTGCATAGCTTCCGAAACCAGCGCTTGCGGTCCGCGGCTCGAAAGAGCGGCAAGTAAATCAGACTGGGTTAGGACACCTACGATCTCTCCTTTATCGATCACGGGAAAATCCTTTTGGGTTCCACTTATTGTCAGCTTGACGGCTTGCTCAAGTGGTTGCGTTCGCTCTAATGTTCTAAAATTGGTAAGCATGGCATCTGTCACGGGAATTCCACTGAAAGCGAATTTCATCTGCGTTAATTTCGTTTCCTGAGCGGCGCCAATCCAAACGAAAAAGGCAATGAAAAGCAGCAGAGGATTATAAAATAGACCAACAAATCCGAACAGGACTGCAATGCCCTGTCCTAAAGTCGCCGCGTACTGAGTTGCCTTTGGATAGGGCAACCGTGCCGCGAGCAGTGCCCTCAAGATCCGGCCGCCATCCATCGGAAATGCTGGAACCATGTTGAACAGCGCCAGAAATATGTTAACCGCCATGATCTGTTCGACGAACGTAGCGGATGCGTTGGTCAACTGGCTGATCGGCGTAAAGCTGTTGGTCAGGTAGAGATAAGCGCCAAGTATTGCGGCAATAGCAATATTAACCGCCGGTCCGGCGAGAGCTACCCACAGCTCTTGTGCAGGTTTGTCAGGCATTTTCTCCAGCCGGGCGACACCACCGATGGGCAAGAGAATGATGTCACGCGTTTTTATGTCATACTTTCTTGCAGTTAAGGCATGTCCCAGTTCATGCAGCACAACGCACGCAAAGACCACAAGAATGAAAGCGATTCCAGCCACAGCAGCAGCAACTGACTCGTTTTGGTTGTAATGAATGAAAGCGATCCATGCGAGTAGTAGGAAAAATGTAAAATGAATAAAAACATCAATACCTGCCAATCTACCGATTCTAAATGACCATCTCATTTTTTCACCACCTTTCGTTAGTGTGTCACATCATAATCGACAAGACCGTAACGACTGTAAAGGGCATAATCGGGCAAATATTGTTTGAAAGAATCTCTCATTTTGGTAATTATGCCCTTTTGGATCTGGCGGACACGCTCTCTTGAAATCCCGAACAATTTTCCAATTTCAGAAAGCGTTTCAGGTTCTTCGGCAATAATCCGTTGATTGAAAATATGAAGCTCACGAGCGTCCAATTCCTTGCAAATCTTCTTAATTTGATGTCTCAAAATGGATTTCAGCTCTTTTTGAGACACTTTTTCATCCAACGATTCTGAAGGTATTCTAAGAAAGTCGATACGCGCTGTATCCGAATCTTGTGCTAAAGGCGCATCCAATGACACGTCCCAACCGTTAATACGCTGATCCATCTCGACAACATCTTTTTTGGGTACGCCCAGCCGCTCTGACAGCAGTTCAACACTTGGTTCAAAACCATCATCTTTGAGCTTTTGCTTTTCGCTCTTGAGCTTGAAAAACAGCTTACGTTGCGCCTGGGTGGTGCCGATCTTCACCAGACGCCAGTTGTCCATCAGATATTTAATGATGAACGCTTTGATCCAAAATGAAGCGTAATATGAGAACTTGACATTTTTTTCCGGATTAAATTTTTCAACCGCTCTGATGAGACCCAAATTTCCTTCCTGGATCAAATCGAGCAAATTTTGCATCCACAAATTACGATAGTCCATTGCGATCTTGACAACCAGCCGCAGGTTGGCTGTGACAATTTTTTGGGCAGCCTGTTTATCACCTGACGTCTTAACCCGGTTGAACAGGTCCCTCTCCTCAGATCTGGACAGCAGCTGATATTTACCGATGCCGACCAGATAGCGTTGAAAGGCGTCTGTAACAACTGACTGTTTGATCGATTTTTTTTGCGGTTGATTGGCTAAATTTGGATCCAATTGCCCGGCGCTGTGCGGTTCAAAAGTATCAGATGAAAGTGCTGCTGAACCACCGCTTACCTCAATAAGAGCTTCTTTGAACATGCTGACCTCCCAGTTCACATTTTTAAAAAAATTTATAAAATAATGATGTTTATGCGCAGCGATTTGTTCCCTTTAATTCAACTTGGATGGTCTGCGCCCGCCAGGACGACGGGCGCCATCTGTTCGGCATTGAATCAGACAGATAAACTTATCCTGGTTGATTGTGTTCATGCGTGCCAACACCATGCATTTTTAGAAACATGTCCCACTCTTCTGAAGTAATAGCGTCGTCGTTGTCCGTATCCAGGGCGTCAAAACTCCAGCGCAACTGATTTGAATGGAAAGTCGAATATTCTTCAAAGGTGACTTTGTCATCGTTGTTTAGGTCCATGTCGTTAATATTAGTGCTGAACATCGAATGATTGTGATGTCCGGCATTTACAGTCATAACAGCGCCGAGGAATAGGGTCAGCGCTGATAAAATGGCTAAAGCCGGAATAATTCCAGTTTTCATTTTCCACTCCTTTGGTTCAAGATTTTCAGATTGATGTGTCTATAGTTTGTCAAATGTTTGTGTAGATAATAAACATTTCTGGTTGCCTGTCAAGATGTCAATCAAAAAATTTGGAGCGCCGCTCAAATCGAAACCATTATCGTTGGCGGCGGCTTCATCCGGAGTAATCGCACTTACAGAAACGGGCTGGTATGCGCCGGGTTGGACGTTCTGAGGGGGGTGCCGAGGACACCATAGAATTCGAACTTGCTGTCTAAGTTTTGTTTAATTGTGGGCGGCACTTGTATTTTCAGTTGTTGGATTTTGGGATCAAACAAAGTTTGCTATAACCCACTAACATCATCATAAATACATGACTACATCGACACAGCGATGGTCTGCTGTGTTGACTCAGCAACGGTTGTGGCGCTCTAAATTTGGTAAGGTATGGTTTAGGGCAGGGCGTATTGATTTTGATAAGGTGGTAATTACTTTATTGGCGACAACCTGATGAGCGATTGATCGGAAATGCAAAATGGTATTAAAATATACTAACCGTAAAACTGTAATTTGTCTGCTGAGTGTATTTTTGATGTATGCACTCGCCTGCACATTTTTATGGGCCAGGCAGAGTTATTTTATTTTTATGCCACAGCGAGAAATCACTAAAACGCCGGCAACCGTAAATTTACCGTATGAAGACGTCTACATTTTAGTAGAGAATACGATTGGCCAAATTGAGCGTATACACGGTTGGTGGATTCCGGCGGGAAATCATTCGGGCAACGTTCTGCTCTATCTTCACGGTAGCGCACTCAATATGGGTGCCAACGTCAACGCCTTACGCCGCCTTCATGATCTGGGTTTTTCCGTCTTTATCGTATCCTATCGCGGATACGGTTTAAGCGACGGTGAGTGGCCCTCCGAAGCGCTGTTGTATGCCGACGCCGAAGCTTCCTGGAATTATCTGGTGGCGCAAAAACAAATTGAGCCTGAAAAAATTTACATCTACGGTCATTCAATCGGTGGTGCGGTGGCCATCGATCTCGCCGTTCGTCATCCGAATGCGGCCGGGCTGATTGTGGAATCCACATTTACCTCCATCATCGACGTAGCTCGTCTGAAAACCAGATATCGGTTTTTTCCTTTGGACCTGCTTGTTGATCAACGCTTTGAATCGCTTAATAAAGTACCACGCCTGCGCATACCAGCCCTTTACATTCACGGGACCAATGACCATCTGATACCATTTGACATGAGTCGCCTGCTGTATGAGCGCACCCCTTATCCCAAACGTCTGAAATTGATCCCGGGAGGCGGCCATAACGACAGCGCCACCGTCGGCGGCAAGGCCTATTTGGCAGCCGTGTCGGAATTCATTGCAGCTGCGCAACCTTCGATTCCTTCAAGACTTCCAATAGAAGCATCCGATAAGGTGCGATCGCTGCCCTCATTTAAGCTTCAATCTAATCGGGCCCCTGAAATGTGACGGATCTACAGTGACACCTGCCTGAATAATTTTGATCTTACCTTTATGCGCCAACCGCCTGGCCGCCCTGCGTGCCGGTTCCAGCAGTGAGCGCCAATTGTCTTCGTCGCAATCTGATAGGTATTTTCGGGCGGCCTCGCTGGGGCATATACTGGATGATGCAGACCGTTTGTGCAAAAGCGTCATGATCGTTTCTTCAAGCGCTTTGTCAACGGCGCCAAGGCCGTTTTTGCGACAGGCACGGGAGCAATATTTGACCTGGTGCCAGGTATGGCGCCATTTTTTACGCCATTGGATCTCACGTCCACACACGACACATGTTTTGCGTGTGGGTTTCATGTTTTACCACCCTTATGGACCTGCGGTATACCAGAATTTAAGCTGAGTATTTTCCCGGCCATTGCCATCCCGCTCAATGCAGCGCCTTCGATCCGGGACATCTGGCACCAATCGCCGCACATTCCGATCTTCAAGCGCGCATCCCACAAACAGCCAACGTTCAGCGGATTGGCCACCGCAGCACTCTCCCAATAGCAAGACCGCTGATGGATCGGATCGATACGTCTGTGGCCGATGCTTTTGAAAAATGAATCGACTGCCAGATATATTCGTTGTTCATCGTCTGTGCGGGCGTTGGCTTTGGACCACCGGGCGTTGGCGTGCAGCGTCCAGCATTCAGTCGCACCCCGCTGAGGCTTGCTGTTATTTCTGGCCACCCACCGAACCGCTGAGCCATGAACAAAAACTGCGTCAAACGGTACATCCAGCGGTTGATTAAATGCGATCATCACCGCCAGGCAGGGCTGCATCTCAATGGCAAAGATGCGGTCGCTTAGCTTCGGGCTAAGCTCAACAAGACCGTTGGCCTGGGGGGGAGGGGCAGCGACGATGACGGCATCATAGGGGCCATGCCGATTTTGCTGGTGATCCATTAATTGCCATTGTTCATTGTTTTTTTGGAGTGAATCTATCGTGGTATTGTAACGAATACCGATACCCGCAGACAGATGCGTTGCGATGGCATCCATGCCGGGAATTCCCACCCAGCGCTCGGTCGCTTGGTTTTCAGCGGACAGCCGCCCTTGCTTGGCAACACCGACTTTGCCCTCCCATGGCGCAACGATTCCATCCAAATGCCAGGATCGTACGAATCGAGACAATCGCTCATCTCGCACCGTAAAATATTGCGCCCCGGCGTCGAAAGCAAAGTCTGATTCTTTAATTGTTGCCGTGCGGCCGCCGGGCCTGCTGGCTTTTTCAAACAGGTGCACCTGATGATCATGATCCATGAGCGTTCTGGCGGCAAAAAGTCCCGATATGCCGGCGCCGATAACAGCTACTTTTAGAGGTTGTCCGACTGCTGGTCCTTTTATTTTGGCGGCATAAGCAGACATATCCAGCCGTCTGGCATGATCTTTGGTGGCGCGCGGCCGAAGCGTGCCGATCACCAATCGATCCGGTTTAAACGGTCGATCAAACAATCCCAGGCACCACAACAACCCACCATAGGAGTTGGCATCATTGCCATCTAAAGCCAACCGATGGTTTAAATCAATCATCATTAAAAGTGCCGTCTGAGGATCTGGGGTCCAGTTTAGAAATGCCTTGCCCCAGGTCATACGCACATTATTGTGCAATTCACCGTGGGCGAGCAAAGATTTCTGGGCGGCATCCCACAGCGCATCACCGGTTTTGCCCCGATATAAACGCTCCCATGAATAAACTGCCTCGCGCGGATCGTCTTGATGTTGACTTAGGGTATCACGCGCCCATTTGGGAAGGACACCCAGTGTTTCCGGATATTGGTGATAAAAGCAAAAATTATGCGCCAGTTCGCGCCAGATCAGCAGTTCATCTAAAAATTTAATCGCCCCGTTGGATCCGTCCTGCGCGGCCTCTCGGGCAATACGAAAAGGGGATACATGACCGTGGTGTAAATAAGCAGAGAGGCGGCTGACGCCCCGCGGAAAGATGACAGCCGCATCGTTACGCAGGCGGGCATAGCCTCTCAGACCCCGGCGCTTAAATTCCTGCCAACGTGCATATCCGGCGGAGGAACCGCCGGGTGTATGCCCTACAGCGGGAACCGTATGATCAATATTACACTGGGCACATAAATCAGCAATGTCTGCATTTGCCAAATCGATGGCGTCAAATCCGCAATCACCCTTGAACATGTCGCCGGATACAGTCACATCTTCCCATGGCTGCCTGAGACGCCGTTCATATTCTTTTTGAGTGTGCTTTCGAAAGGCATAGGCACGAGCAAATGAGCGTTTGATCGACTGCATGGGAATGATGCATGCGCAATCCACCGCCCAGACAGCTGTGTTTACCCGGTCAGCCAGCTGGCGGGTCCAGTGCGGAAAGGGCGGTGCCGGAAACTCTTCGGTGATAACCAATGCCGCACGACGGGCCAAGGCGGTGAGCGGTGAGGGTTGGCTTGGTTTGTGCCCCAGATAGAATACATGCATGATGTGTCGCTCCTGCAGCCGCTGCTGCACTTCCCGCGCACCTTCCATGATGAATGTGTGATGACGATCCGAGTTAAACGGATGCCGACCTCCGAGTCCCTGATAAACCAATACCGGTAATTTTAATTGCGCAGCAATGCTCAGAGCCGTGTCAATGGCTGGGTTCTCATGGCTGCGAACGGCATGATGCATCCAGTAAAGAACAAATTCACCGTGCGAGCGCAGGGGCGAATTTTCGATCAATCGAATCCGCTCTGTCAAGTGGGGCGGCAAAAATTTGATAGCTACCGCTGATGATGAATTATGCGACATTTTAAAAACCTTTTTGAGAGTTTATAATATGGATTGGATGAAAATGTTAAAATAACGCTTAATTTATCAATTTAAAGCTCAAATGTAGGTCTTAATGCATACAGGTTAAGAGGAACTTGTGGCGGGTGAACTCACCAAAAGTGGCAAACTGCATATACCTGACTTAAGCAATGTCATTATCATCGGGGCAGGACCAGTGGGCCTGGTCGCCTCACTTTTATTGAGTAAATATCACATGCCGCATGTCCTGGTTGAACAACTGGCCAAACCCGACAACCATCCCCAGGCGCATTTCATAAATTGCCGCTCCATGGAAATTTTACGAGAAATCGGTACGCTCGATCAGACGGTCTATGCTCGCAGCGCGCCCGCAGAAGAATGGCGTCGTTTCGTCTACTGTACGAGTCTGGCCAATCTGCCTGATTTGGATCATGGCCACGAAAAATTGCGCGGTTCTCTGCTCGGCGTGGTTGACCATTTCGCCGATATTCGTGATGAGGAATATAGTCCCGGACGGGTGGTGCATTTCCCGCAGCATGATTTGATTCATCTGCTGCGCCAGGCGGCTTTCAAGAGTCGCTTTTGCACCCTGCTGGATGGGTATCGTGCCGAAATTGAAGAGCAACACGCGCATGTTGATGTCTTCCTCACCAATGTTGGCAACGGCCGACGACGCCATGTTAAAACTCGATACCTGGTGGCTGCTGATGGCGCCCATAGTTCCACACGCAAACAGCTCGAGATTGAATTGACCAGTGATACCGGAACCTTACAACATCTGATGAATGTCCATTTCTTTAGTTCTCAGCTTGCCGAGATGCTACATAGCCGCATACCGGCAATGCTTTACTTTGTCTATTCCAGCGCAGGGGTGGCTGTTTTGGTTGCGCATTCACTTAAGCGTGGCGAATTTGTTGCCCAAATACCCTATTTCCCCCCATATCAGCAGATTAAATATTTTGATATAAACCGCTGTAGCGGATTGCTGCAAAAACTTGCCGGGCAAAATATCCCCATTGACATTCGCAGTATTCGCTCGTGGCGTATGGGTACCGGGCAAGCATCACGATATCGGTCCAAATGGGGTCGTTGCTTTCTGATCGGAGACGCCGCCCATCAATTTACTCCGGCCGGTGGTTTTGGTATGAATACCGGTATTCAGGATGCGCATAATCTCATTTGGAAAATGGTTATGGCCCTTTGCTCGGCAAAAGGTGCAGAGGTTAAAACAGCAGAGCGCCTGCTAGCAACCTATGAAGACGAACGGCGGCCCGTTGCACAAATGAATGCAAAATTAAGTGTTGCAAATTATGAGATGACACTGCAGATTCCCAGTGCCATTGGTTTACACCTTAGCATGGCAAACCGGTTAAGCAGATTAATCAATTGCTTGCGTGGTCTTCAGGGACTCAAAAGGTTTATTTTTCAGTCGGTAATGCGTCTGGGTCTCAAACAGGTCAACGGGTTAAAATCAGCACATCCTATCGCCAGATATCGGCGACGCAGACTGCGCAACATTTTTAATGATGTGAAGCACCAAACTTTGCAACTGTTGTTTCCCGGCCAGGATATGGGGTTTAGATATGAGAAGGGCTGGCTGTTTGGACACAAGACAAAAACGCGTTCTCAAATGAATCCGTTTGTGTTCAACCCTGAATTGAGAGTCGGCGGGCGCGTTCCCCATTTTTGGCTGGCCGACAGCAATGGCCAGCAGTTATCGGTATTGGACTTGCCCTCAATGATGATGGGGTCTGAAGGGAACCCCAAGTATGTGATGCTGCAAGACGGCAATAAACAAACAGTAACACTGGACTTAGGTGCCATCACTGATCGATCAATTGCAACCGTTCACATTTCTCGAAGCGGATCGTCGGGAAAAGCAAATTTTAGGTATCATTCAAAGAGACCTGATTTCTTGCCCAAATCCTTTGCGATGCTCATGCGCCCGGACGGGCATATCGCCTGGTTACGAGCAGATTCATCGACAAATTGCACTCAATATCAAGTTGTTAAAGCAGCCAGCGAGCGAGAATGAAGCTCAGCGTTGCAACCGATGTGCAAAGCACCACTCCCCAGATGATATCGACCACCACGATGTTCAGGGGCCAGTCTTTGAGCAGGGCTAAATTGGTAAGCTCGTAGGTCATATAGGTGAAGAATCCAAACAGAGCGCCATACAGCATCGCATGCTGCCACGAATCTCTGGCGACCGCGGGCACAACCGCAAATATCAGAATCCCGGCGATATAAAGGAAATAAAAAAGGATGGCAGCCGACCAGTTGACCTGCGGGCTGAGGATAAAGCTTAGATTTTTCTGATAAAATCCTTTGGCAATCACGCCCAGCCAAATCAGGTCAATGATAAAAAAGACCGGTACGGTAAGCGCATAAAGCTTCAAGTAGAACAAAAGGTTCATGAAAACCTCTTTATAAAGGTTAGGGAGTACGTACCCAACCTGTTGAATGACTATTTTGCCGGATCCTCAAATGCTGAGCGCAAGCGCTCCGCACGTCGGCGGTTAACGCCAAAATCATAATAGCCCGACCGGGACGCAGACTTCACATGAACGATCGATTCGTCAGCAAGAAGATAAAATTCAACATCATCGACAAATCGAAAGATCAATGAGCGAAATTCCGCATGAAGATAATCGCCTTCAATTTTTACCAGGCGCGCACCTTGTGAGTTTTTCAGGATGTCGATCAGCCTTTGCCGGGCATTTTCAGAACGATCGCTATATTCAAAGGGTTTGATAAAATGCTTTTTGTCACTGCTCAAAGAAGAAACACAGTTGGGGGACTCCGGACAGGGCTTAAACTTTATATTGCTGGCTGTCGTTGCCGCAGCAACATGCGTTGTTCCAAATACAAAGCAAAACAATATGGATAAATCTCTGATGGTCATGATATTCATACAGGAATAATTAAGGTGGGGATTTCGGTGCACTTGATCACACGGTCAGCGACACTTCCAAAATCAAAATGCGCCTCGCTGCCCCGGCTGGCCAAAACGATCATGTCAATAGATTCGTCTTTAATAAGCTTAAGAATCTCTTTGGCCGGATCGCCGACACTGATATGACGAAAATAAAGTGGACAGGCGTTTAAAAATTTCTCGCAGATCTCGTCAAGCCGCCCCTCGGCCGTCTGCTTTTCCCACTGCTTCATTTTTTCAATATCTTCAGGGTCATTTTGGCCGTATGAGGCCCCGACAGCAGGATAATCTTTTAACACATAAAGAATATGAATCTCGGCCGTATACCTTTCGGCTAATGATGTAACCACCGGCAATGCTTTGGCAGCATTCTCTGAAAAATCAGTCGGCCATAAGATCCTTTTTACTTCCATCGTTTCAACCTCCTATATCAATAGCGGGTCAAATAAACTGCTGACCTGAACGATTCGTAGTGCGCTCATACCTATGCACAGTGAACAAGAACTATACTTTCTTAGGTCTCGCATTGCATACCGACCAATTTCTATTTGGCTTACGACTGAGACACACATTTACAAAATAATGATCTTTTCTGAATACGCAAATCAATGCACGAAGAAAAAAAAGAGAAATAAGGGAGTTGTGGTGGTTCAGTGGCATTCTCTCAACCAAGGAAAGGAGGTAAACTTAGCTGGAACTGAACCACCACTGTAATGGAGGCAGATGATAATAATAAAGAGATTAAAAGATCTCTAAAAGTTACATTTTTATGAATTAGGGCACATTATTTTGAGCTTGCGGATGTCACGTCGCGTTGATTCATTTCCGTGAATAAGTCCCTGATATCGCTAAGATAAGCCATACAATGGGCGCCAAACCACCAGATTTCGACCAGAATCAACAGTAAAAGTATCGGTACCCAAACCGTCATTGGTTGCTTCTCCTTTCCACCAGAATTTTATTTTGCGTCTAGCGCCGGTACCAGCGACTCACGCCTGCACAGAGGCTTTGTAAACAGCATCTGAACATCACCGATGTAACGCTCCGCAAAGCCTGCCTCACAGTAACTTAAATAAAAATCCCACATACGAATAAACGCCTCTGTATACTTTAATTTCTTGACCCTATCGATATTGTCAAAAAATTGTTTGCGCCAGCAGGCCAGGGTTTTGGCATAGTGCGGTGTGATATCTTCTAAATGAAAAAGGCGCAAGTCTGTTCCTCTGGCAATCGAAGATGTCATCGCAGCGATCGAAGGGATACAGCTGCCCGGAAAAATATAGCGCTTGATAAAATCAACTGAGTGCTTGTGACGCTCATACATCTGATCGGCGATCGTAATAGCCTGCAACAGCATCATGCCATCCGGTTTAAGCAACTGGCTGCAGGCTCGAAAGTAGCTGTCTATAAAATGATGCCCGACAGCTTCGATCATCTCTATTGAAACCAGTCTGCTGTATTTGCCCTTTAAATCCCGGTAGTCCTTCTTGACCAGATCGATGCGATCGGCCACGCCGGAATCCGCAATACGCTGTTGCGCCAGATTGAATTGCTGGTCGGAAATCGTGGTGGTGGTTACCCGGCACCCAAAATTCCGAGCGGCATAAATGGCAAAACCGCCCCAGCCGGAGCCGATTTCGATGACGTCATCTTGCGGGCCGAGTTCAAGCTTGCGGCAAATGCGGTCATATTTAGCCAGCGAAGCTTCCTGCATGCTGTCGTCTTCGCAATCGAAGATACCACACGAATAGGTCAGGGTTTGGTCTAAGAATAATCGATAAAAATCATTGCCCAGATCATAATGCGCCACGATATTTTTACGGCTGCCGCTGCGGGTATTTTTGCGCAGAAAATGCCAGAACCGATGAAACGGGACCGATACTTTAGACCAGCCCTTATCCAGGAGCTCAAAACTTTCGCGATTCAGCGCCATAATTCGCAGGGCGGTGGTCAGATTGTCTGCCGACCACAAACCGTTCATGTAAGCTTCTGCTGTGCCGATACTGCCGCCCAGAACCGCTTTGCCGTAAAACCGGGGATGATGAACCGTTATCACCGCCTCCAGGGGATGAGCATCACTGGATTGACCGAAGGTATACCGATGCGGACCCTCCTGGACAGTGATTTGACCGTATTTTAACTTGCGCAGAATTCTAAAAAGAAATTTGCGGGCCATCCCATCCGATGGGCGGGTCTGGATGTTTTCCATCGCCGGCGTATCTGAAGGTATAATCGAAGTCGTCATGGAGTATACTTTCCTCCCGTCAGCTTGCGTTTTCTTGGGTGAATGAATGTCGGCGTCTTTTTAAGCAATAACCGCAACGCCTGCCAGTAGATCATGGTGGTAACCTTGGCGGTCATCAGCGGATATTTAATCAACACATCAGTCAGGGCCCAGGGACTGATCTCACGACGTTTCAAAGCCAGACTGGCATCAAAAAGCATTTGTCCGTTCTTGTAATCGATCATATGAACGCGGACGAAAGCATCCGGTTCGCGAAAGCGCCAATCATAATCAATATTCATATCGATGAAAGGCGATACGTGAAAAACCTTTTCAAAACGATGCCGACGCCAGTTTCTGAGCGGATGTTCGTTATCCTCTCGACTTAAAACGTAACAGTGAACTTCACCCCAGGGCGTGTTGTGTATTTCAACGATTATGTTTTCAACGTGTGCGTCTCTTGCATCATAGCAATAGTAAAAACTGGCCGGATTAAAGCAATACCCAAAATAACGCAAATGGGTCAGCATGCGTATGGGCCCCGCGGGTGGACGCCCAGTCTTTTCGGCTACCAGATCTCGAACCGCAATATCAATCGGCTTGTCAGGGTCACCGAAATGATCCTTGCGTCTAAAATAGGCGATGTTCGGCCGCTGAAACGACCAGAGCGGATGCACATCAAATATGCGCGGCAATTCTGCCAGGTCTAAGAAAATGAAAAACAGGCGATACTGAAACATATTCGGCGTCGGCCTGAAACGGCGATGCCGAATCGTACCCTCATAAATACAACTTTGCATGCGTCATCCTTGCTACCATTCAATTTTTTACGGTTAAACTTGACAAATATAGTCACAAAATGAATTTCGTCAGCAGGGTAATGGCATTTTTTTCCGGAAAAGCAGAATTCCTATCGCTCCGGGCAGGATCGGATTCACACTCAGCTAAAAACTGATGTTAGAGGGATTTACCGAAATGCTTTCCAACCACCAGGGCGCTGTTGACGCCATCTTCATGGAATCCATATCCCCAGTAAGCCCCGCAGAAGTAAGTTCGCTTGACCCCGTTGATTTCCTCATGGCGGTTTCTGGCAGCCAGGCTTTTGGGATTATACACCGGATGATGGTAATGCATATCTTTGATTTTTTTCGCCGGATCAACGCTGTTCGGCAAATTGAGGCTAACACAATATTCGACCGGCGCCCCAAGGCTCTGCAAGATATTCATATCATACGTAAGAGCCACCCGTCCGGTTTCGGACTGCGGAATATGGTAATTCCAGCTGGCCCAGGCAGCCTTTTTTCTGGGTAAAATCGACTCGTCTGAATGCAGGACCGCATGATTGTCCTGATACGGGATGGCTCCCAGGATTTCCTTTTCATTATCTGACGGATCTTTCAGCATAGCCAGCGCTTGATCACTATGGGTGCCAATGACCACCTGATCAAAGCGCTCTGGCTGACCATTTGCAGTCTGCACGCTAACATGGTCCGCATGGCGCCGGATGGATTTTACCGGGCAATTCAGACGGATACGATCTGCAAATGGCCTCGTCAAAGGCTCCACATACTGTTGCGAGCCACCTTTGATCACCAGCCACTGCGGTTGGTTGCGCACATTTAGAAAACCATGGTTTTTAAAAAACTGAGCAAAATAAAGCGCCGGAAACTCGTTAAATTTAACGGGGTCGGCCGACCAGATAGCCGCGCCCATGGGCATGATAAAGTGCTCGATGAAGAGTCGCGAAAATTTTTTTGCGGTTAAAAAATTTTCGAGTGTCAACGTGTAGTCATCGCCTTTGAGGAGCTCTTCTGATTCGCGTCGAAATTTAAAAATATCGAATATCATCCGATAAAACGCTGGACGCAGCAGGTTCCGGCGCTGGATGAAAAGTGAATTAAAATTGCTGGGGCTGAATTCCAATCCTGTCTTTTTGCACTGCACGCTAAAACTCATATTAGAATATTGCCAAGCAATGCCCAGGTGCTTCATCAGGCGCATAAAATTGGGGTAGGTTTTCTCGTTGAACACAATAAACCCGGTGTCCACGGCGTAAGTTTGGCCATTCAAACCGATATCGATGGTGTGGGTGTGACCCCCGACATAATCTTCGGCTTCAAATACGACCAGCTCATGCTCATCACTGAGCAAATAGGCAGCGACCATGCCGGCAATGCCGGTTCCGATAACAGCGATGCGCATTTAGACTTCTCCTCGATACATTCGCGATGAACGCCAGTTAACGCGCGTCTGTGACCACCCGGTTTTGGTTTCGTAAGCCTTTCGGCAAGCCGCGCAAATCCCGCACGATGCCCAACCAGGAAAGCATTTTAAGCAGATAGTACGTAATATCAATTTCCCACCAGTAAAAGCCCTGGCGCGCTGTAATCGCATAATGATGGTGATTGTTATGCCAGCCTTCACCCAAGGTAATCAATGCTAAAATCGCATTATTGCGACTCGTATCCGGGGTATCGTAACGTCGACTGCCGAACATGTGATCAAAAGAGTTGATGGTCACCGTGCCGTGAAAGAGCGCCACCGAAGAAATAAAAAAGCCCCAGATAAGCAGCTGGGGGCCGTTGGTTCCCAGTTGAGGCGCATAAATTGCCAGAAGGCCGCCAACCCCAAACAAAACGACAGCCAACAGAATGGGGATGACAATGTCAAAACGATTGATCCAACGCAGCTCTGGAAACCGGGCCCAATCTTTAACATACTGCATCTGGGTCGGAAAATTCGCAGGAGATGTTAACCAGCCTATGTGGCTCCAGATGAATCCGTGCTGGCGGGGTGAATGGATGTCTTTTTCGGTATCCGCGAAGCGATGGTGATGGCGGTGATGCGCCGCCCACCAGAGCGGCCCGCGTTGAACAGAAGCATTACCGAGAACCGCAAAGCAAAATTGCCAGAAGCGATTGGTTTTGAAGGTGTTGTGCGAGAAATAACGATGGTAGAATCCGGTAATGGCAAACATACGAACAAAATACAGTCCCGCTGCCGTTAAAACAGCAAACCAACTCCACCCCACCCAGATAACGCCCAGACACATCAGGTGCATGATCACAAACGGCAGGATGCGCAACCAATCGACCTTTTTGGCATCGGCATTGACAATGTGGTCGGAAGATGTCTCGGTGTCGAACCAGCGCCAGAGCGGCAGCAGAAATGATGATTTAGTAGCGCCGGACCTATCTGTTTTCATGATAAGAGCTCATTATCTCTGTATATGCGGTTATTTTGGCAGAAGTTTCCCCCGGGAAGGCCAGGACCATTCCTAACGCATTTAAGCCAGAAATACAACTCAAAGTTAGAATGGGATGGGTACCGGCAGCTTGCCGCAGATCTTTACTATCAAATGGTTGGCAACGGCTAACGGAAGGTTCGCAAGGCACTCATACCACCGTCTACGTGTATGATCTGACCGGTCATCCAGGCACTGGCTTCCGACAATAAATGCATGGCGATTTGGGCAATTTCCTGCGGCGTTCCAATGCGCTTGGCCGGATGGCGCTCTGCAGATGCTTTGCGCTTTTCTTCGCTGGACAGTAAACCCTGGGCCAGGGGGGTATCGGTCAATGATGGCGCAATCGCGTTGACCCGAATACGGGGCGCAAATTCAGCGGCCAAAGAACGCGTCAGTCCCTCCACTGCCGCTTTGGCACCGGCAACGGAAGCATGAAACGGCATGCCGGTTTTTACGGCCACGGTGCTAAACAGGACAATGGCAGCTCCGGTTGGCGATTTTTTCAGGCGCGGCAGACAGGCTTGAATTGTTTTGACTGCTCCGAGGAAATTGACCTGGAGATCATGCATGAAATCTTCGATGGCCAGGCGCTGAAAAGGCTTGAGGCGAATAGAGCCCGGACAGTACACCAAACCGTCCAGATTTTCCGGCAGCCCGTCAACATCGATCGAATCCGTCAGCACGTCCAGCGTCAGATGGTGTATTCCATCAAATTCGGATAGCGCTTCATTCGATCGCGATCCAACAAAAAGGGCATGATCCTCTGACTGCAATGCTCTGACAATTTCCAGTCCGATGCCGGAGCTACCACCGACGATAAAATAATTTTGCGTGCCCATACCATTCCTCCTCAAAAACCCTGGTTTCAATCGTTAACGTTCGCCAACCCGCTCCGGAAAAAAATTGCGCCGTTACATGCTAGTGTTGTGTCCCACATGTTCCTTTAATTCTTTTTACCGCCAAAACGGTCATTGCGAGCGCAGCGAAGCAATCTCTTCGTCTTTAATGCACTGCCAGCAAAGCACTTTCATAAGATTGCGTCGTCGTTTCACTCCTCGCAATGACCTTTGTATCTCTAAAATAATTGTAGATTATTTTTGAGACACGACACTAGGTCGATACAGGTTATTGATTTTTCTGGCGCATTTCCTCTGTGCGCATTGGCATCGAATCGATTAATTCGAAAATTTCGCTTAAAGGCACCCGATCCTCGCGCTTCAATTTAACCCCGCCGTCTTTACCCACCAGGATAAGTGCATACATCTGCCGAGATACGCCGAAATGCCTGCGCAGCGCATCGGCGTCTGCAGAGCTTAAGGGGGATGCATTCATATGGGAGGGATCTTTGTCAAAGATTTCAAAAACCACAAGATCGCGGTCTCTAACCTCAGCGCTTTGAGCGTTGATTTCAGTATCAATTCGCTGATAATGCGGATGCATAACATCCGGCGCAAAGATGAGCAGTAACCGATTTTTCCATTCAAATCGCGCAAGATCCATTGAATTTGCATCTGTGGGGTTATAAGCGCAAAGCGCAATCACAGAAGCCAGCGCAATTCCTATTGCGCTGAACCCTTGACTGGAGATAGGTCCGCTATTCTTATTTGCATTTGCTGATTTTCTGCTCATAATACGTCATATAATAAGCCTGTGCCGGACATTGTAAAGTATTTAAGGATACTAAAATACCGCTAAGGAGCGTCACGATTACCATGCAACGGTTTACCATCGGATTTTCAATTCATCGACCGGAACTCATCGGCATAACAGCCGATTTGATGCAGGATCACGAGGCCATTTTTTTGGAAGAGCCGCCACAGAGCGGATTTGACCAGATGCTGGTGGGTGATCTTTCGGTTGAAGATTACTTAATGCGGGTTGATGTTGAATATCCGGCGTTTAGCCGCCAGATGTGTCGACTGATGCGCAAACTGCATGCTGCAGGGAAAAAGATCATTCAAGTAGAGCCGTTTCTACAGCACCTGCTTGCCGTTCATGAGTTCTTTGCCGAAGGCCATAGCCCCGAAGAAATTCCGCTAGATTCTATGGCCTATCAGGTATATGCGGCTGAAAAAAATGCCACCAAAGCCCTTCTGGACTATTATGATATTGTCATTGATGGAACATTTGAACAGAGCATTGAGGCGGTCCTGCGTTTTGCGCGTGCGGATGCAGCCCGTTTCCGATTACGCGATACCCTGCGCGCCAGGTCACTGGCTGATCGCCTGGCCACATTCAATAGCGCATTCATTGAAGCCGGCTCAATTCATTACGGGCTATATATCCAGCTCAAACAGCGGCTTATAAAACAGGTCCAGCTCAAACCCGTATTCTTGGCCCATCAAGCGACGCATATCATAGGTCGGCAGGGTCATCTGTACGGACCGGGTGATCAGCTAACGCTTACCTACATATTTCATCCTAAGATCAAAGATGGGCAGCGTGAAGCTCTGCTGGCAGCTCGCTCGTTGATTTACACAAAACTCATAGAAAAAGAGGAACAGACGGCAGAATTGGAAACATTTCCGCATGTTCGCGACGAGCTCGCATGTATTCAAACGGTTAAGCGATTGACATTGGATGATTGCAAGCGCTTGTTTCCATTGATCCGTCACGCCAAAAGCGTTAATGTTCGCATCGTGGTGGAAGATTATCTGGCGCGCTTCAAAAAACAAGAGCAGCCCGCCATAAGTGGTTTATTACATTAATGCAGCACCAAGGAGATTTTCGTAAAAATGAAACCCATTCATTTTGAACCGCTAACAGACCTTGCACCAATGCCGTTTGACAGTCAAATTTGCCAATTGGCCCTTAAAATCAAACGCCTGGGAATTAACTGGCAGCCGCATGTGGGCTGTTTTGTGTGGGACCCGGACAACACCATCGCAGTTGATTCGCCGTTTCCGCATCGTATTTATTTTGTGTTAAGCCTTGCGCGATTTATCGACATTTTCGGCAGCCGAGCGGCCATCGTCGAAAAGCTGGTATGGATGCCCACCTGGCATCAGGCCCGGCTGCTGTGTCAGCAGCTGAAGGTGCCAGATGACGCCATAGCACAAATCTGGCAAAGCCGACCATCCTTATCAGCAGGTAATGAGTTGCAGAAAATCTATGAACAAATCATTGTCGCCCTCCAGAATCGGTAAGGGCGCCGAGGGGTTAACGACCTATGCAACTATCGAATCTTGACAGCAGTATCGAACGCTGGTGCGAACAGGCGATCATCGAAAAATGGGAGGGTCCGGATGCCTTTCCGGAAGAACTTAAGCCAGTCGTTTACGACGTGTATCGGTCATTTATTGGTGGCTATCTTAATTTTTTGCGGCAGAAAAAGACCAAACCATCAGACTGGTTTCCTGAAGAACTCGTCATTGATTGGGGCCTTGTTGACGACATGCGGCACTTTTTCTCTGACTATCAGCACATCACCATAGCGTTTCTAAGCTTAAACCGGCAACTTAAAAAGCTGAGCGATATTGACAGGGAAAAAGAGCCAAAATTGTATCAGCATTTGGTTGCTGAAATTATCTCCGGCGCACCATCATAGAATATGGCAAAGATTGCCGTTAATTACAGCGGCGCTCGATAATCCGTCGCATATCCGGTCAGTTCGACATATCCGTCAGCCTTTACAGGCCGTTCGCCTACCGAGCCAGTTGCCGATACGCTGCCTTCCCAATAGATAACCCCTGTGCTTGCCGCCGTCCGCATTTCCTGATCGGTGAAATTGGCAACAATCGAGAGCTCAATGGCAAGCGGTAAAATCGTCAACCGCCAGGCCACCGGATAAACCGCACCCGAATGAGGACTTTTCCACCGTTTCAGGGCTGTGATGCGAAAATCTTCTCGGGTTAAATGCTGAGATATCCCTGCTCGGTTTACAAAAGTCCCACTGGATGCCGGGATTAATTCGCCATTTTCTTTTCTGAGCAGATACAGCATGAGCTCGGTTTGATCGGACAGCTGCAAACTAAACCAGTCCCAGCCGACAATGTCCGCCTCCAGAGACGCTGAACTGTATTCATGATCCATCCAGCTCAGGCCTTCAACGGAAACGACCTTGCCGTCGATCCTCAACGTTCCAGTGGTTTTCAGGCGTGTCAGCGAATAATAGCAGCTGGCCCTTTCGGCGGTGGACCCTTTGCGGCTGTACCCTCCCTGTCCGTGCAAAACCGGCGGCTTGGCTGGCTGTAACTTTAAATCGAAGGCAAATTCAGCCGTACGCGCTTTGAGTGTGTGGCTGTTTGCACCGATGGTAGCCGACCAATCTTTGATAAATACAGTCGTTTCAGATGCCTGTTGAGCGATGCCTGCCATACCCAAAGATTCTCTGGCCAGTTGTTCGGCATGGCGGTGCTTATTTTTATTCAGATCTGAAATAGCAGCATGTCCTGCTAAAATCTGCTGGGTTCGCCAGGCCGACGACGGCCGGGGCCAAGCCTTAACGGCGTTGCTCGGGCTCATCTGGTTGCGAAAAAATGTTAACTGGAAACCGTATCGATCACCGGACTCGGCCAATAAATTACCGGTGTAATACCACCACTCGATGCGATAGCCCGGATGGGCGCCATGATCCTTCGGAAATGTTTGATGGCAGGGCCCGGTCACCGCCAAATAGCCGTCGGTGTCTTCAGCCATTACGCTACTACCTGAAGAGACCGTCATCAAACAAAGACACGCAATCACAAGGACAATTTTTACAGATCGTCGTTTCATTTTTATGAATTTCAATTCGCATTAAATGTACACCGCCCGCCCTGCCGCGGCGTAGCGCTTCAGAGCGCCCGTCCTCCGCAGTAGCCTGCTACGGGGGATGGAAAGACGGGTCTGCGGTGAAGACATCATCGTTCACGCAAAAGCGTCGCCGGTGGCCTGCGAAAGACCATCTTGACGGCCGGCAGGGCTGCTGCCAGTGCGGTGATGATAATCAGCGGAATGGACAACAGTAAAGCGTCCCAATCAACGGCATAGATAAACGTCCAGCCAAATGACTGCCGATTGACGACGTATATCAACAGATAAGATAAAATAAATCCGCAGATAACACCGGCCAATTCCCCGATCACAACTAAAAAAGCGGCTTCCCAAAATATCATGCTTCGAATCTGTCTAAAACTGGCGCCAAGGGCAAAAAGGGTGTTGAGCTGCCGGGATCGTTGCAACACCAAAACCGATAAGGTCGTGGCAATCCCCAGACCGGCGATCAGCAAAGCAATTAACAGCAATACCGTTGTTACCGCAAAGGTTTCGTCAAAAATTCGCAAGACGGCACCACGCAGCCCCTTGCCGCTGTACATATCAACGCGATCGCCGAGGCGGTCGATAATATCTGTGCGCAGCCTGGCAACAGCTGCATCCAGATCCTGCGAACGGTCTTTGAAGAAAAACCGCAACCCGCCCCAGTAAACGGGATGATAGCGTTTGTTAAAATGGGGCAGTGAGTAAAAAACAGCGCCTCCCTGAGTTCGATAATCGCGTACGATCCCCAGAATTTGCAACTTGACATATGATTCTTCTATCTGAGCTTCAAAAAAATCGCCGACGCTCAACCCGGTGCGATTCGAGAACACTTCAGACACAACCACACCCTCACCGCCTTTGAGCATTGGACGAATTTTATCCGGATCTCCTTTCAGCCAGAAAAAGGAAGCATATTGCATGTATCCCTGCATATCCATTAATTCGAATACATAGGGAAATTTATCATAGGTTAAAAAAAACTGCCGGTTGGGCAAGAGATCCACCTGTGATCGGTAATTCTGTAGATGGTCGATAACCGGCTGTGGAACGGGGTAGCGAAAACGGTTAATTTGTCCCATTTTAGAGGTTAAAAACAAATCCCCCTTGATGGTTTCATATGTCCAGTAGGCCACTGTTTGGCGAAAGCTGAAAATCATAATCACCAGAGCGGTGAATAAGGCCACCGCCGTAATCAGGGCACCCACTGAAACCGCCGTGCGGGTGCCGCTGTCCCGCACATAGCGCCCGGCAAGATAGGCCGGTATGCCAAATCGCTTGAGTAATATGGATGACAGGATATGGCTAATTTTCACCAGCGCCCAGGGAGCCAGCAGCGCAAAGCCGACAAAGAGCAAAAAAATAGCCAGATACCCTGGCAACGGCATACCCAGTATGGCCGGCAGTTTGGACAATGGCACCACCAGCAGGATGCAACCCAGCCCACCGAAAGCCAGCTGGCGGGGAGATATCCGCGCCTGCATGCCCAGTTGCGAAATTTCCAGCGCCTCTTTGGGAGGCACCTGCATGGCCTCCCGTGCGGGTTGATAGGCCGCTAAAACCGAAATACCGACGGTAACGAAAAAACTGAACACAATTTCATAGACGCTCAACGATAGCGCATCCACCTGCACACGCACAAAAAGGGTGGAAATGGTCTGACTGACACCGTGCAGCAGATATTTGATCAAAATATGGCCCAGCGGAATGGCTACCAGCCAACCCACGATTCCTAAAAATGCGCCCTCGGCTAAAAAAATAAAAAAAATGTGGTAGGCCGATGCACCCGTTGCCCGTAGGACTGCCAGTTCATGGCGTCGCGAAGCTGCATTCAGAGCCACCAGGCTGTATACCAGGAACATTCCCACGAACAGCGAAGCAAAGCTCAGAATGGAAAGATTAAGTTGATACGCCCTGATCATCATCTGCCCGCTTTCACGTGTGGCCGTTGGCGGATTTAATTGAATGCCTTCAGGCAGAAGTTGTTCAACAGCCGCCAGGTCCTTTGAAGTAGCAGAAGACACCAGCTTTAGATCGATTCGATCGACTTTACCAAACAACCCGGTAAATTCCTGAAAAGTGGCAATGTCGGTTATGGCAATTCGTCCGCTCTCGGCCAGAGCCAGCCCATTGGGTTCCAGCATCCCTGAAATTTTAAAACGGACTTTTTGGCGGGCATGTTCCAGAATCAGCGAGTCACCCGGCGCCAGCTTTAATTGATGTGCCAAAGGTTTGCCCAGAATAAGCGTATAGGGCTCCTTTAATAGATCCAACCAGGCAGCGCCTTGCTGACCGCTTTGATCATCAACTCGCCATTGCCGCATGGGACGATCCAGAATCGGATCAAATCCGATCAGCAGAAACGGCTCCGCATCCGCTTGAGAAACGCGCGTATAAGTTGACATGACCGGGGAGGCACTCTGCATGATTTCCTGATTCAGCAGAGTTGCCATCAGATTTTCAGGCACATAGCCACCGGGACGGGTGAGCACATGATCCGCCTGTCCGGCAATCAGGTCCATGCTTTTGGAAAAAGAATCCAACGAGGCATTCACCGATAGGCGCACACTGGTGAAAACGGCTGCTCCGAGCGCAATTCCAAAAAGAACCGTCGCCGCACGACCCATATGCCGGCGCATATTACGCAGGCTAAACCAGATAAACAGGCGCAAAAAGAACAGCAACATTTTCATGCAAAGCTCGTGATCATACCGTCTTTTAGACCCATCCTGACTGATGCCATTTGATCGGCAAGTGTGCTGTGGGTGGCAATCAAAACAGTGCGGTTCCATTTTCGATTCAATTCAGCCAGCAGGTCCATAACAATCTGTCCGTTTCGACTGTCAAGATTCCCGGTGGGCTCATCGGCCAGGATAATGGCCGGATCATTGATAAGGGCTCTGGCAATAGCGGTGCGCTGCATCTCGCCGCCGGAAAGCTGGGCTGGAAGGTGATGCAAGCGGTCTTCAATCTCCAACCAGCGAAGCAGCTCCATGGCTTTGGGCCGTGTTTCGACAAGCGACTTGCCGGCCAATAGCGCCGGCAAACAGACATTTTCAAGGGCATTAAGTGTGGGCAGCAGATTAAAAGACTGAAATACCATCCCGACGACCTGCCGCCGAAATTGGGTCAACTGGATGTCGCTTGCATGGTTCAGATCATGCCGGGCGACCATTAATTCGCCACCGGTAGGCCGATCCAGTCCCGCCAACAATGACAGCAAAGTGCTTTTACCGGAACCGCTGTTGCCTTTGAGCACCACCAGCTCGCCGGCAGCGATGTCAAGATCGATTTGACTGATTCCGATGACCTCGCTGTCACCCAGCTGGTATGTGCGGGTGAGTCCTTTGGCCGAGATTACGGTTCGAGATGATTCGTCGGTCATGGTAGATTTCGAAAGAAAGTTATTTGTTATTTGTTATTCGTTATTGGACCTTAACTAACGCTTCGATAGTTTATTATCCTAATACCCCAAAAATACACGATGCTTTCATTGAAGCGCTATTAAAAAATGACTAGTGACAAATAACTTCAGATGAAGTATTAACCCCATCTGAAGTTATTCGGCCAGAAATCCCTTTTGGACGGCATCATCGATAAGGCTTGAAACATATTCCCATAATAACTGCGAGCCGTCACCTACCGGTTGCATTCGCGCCATGACCTGTTTTTTGCGGATGCCATGTTTTTGCCAGGTATGGCCGCGCGTAAAATAATTGTGTAAAAAGGGCTGCACCCGATCCAGGGCATTGGCAAATTTTGATTCCGGGGTATCTTTGGCCTCATATTCATTCCACAGGGCCCGCAACGCATTGGCCTGATCATGCGGCAGGATGTTAAAGATGCGCTCCGCCGCTTTGATTTCACGTTTTAATTGATCCTGGCCGCCGACTTCATCATAGCAGTAAGTATCGCCTGCATCGATTTCAACCAGATCGTGGATCAACAACAGCTTAATAACGTGCAAAAGATCCAATCCCTGATGGTTGGCGTACTCGGATAAGATCAGGACCAATAAGGCAATATGCCAGGAATGCTCGGCCGAATTTTCCTGCCGCGAAACATCCAAAAGAGTGGTTCTGCGCGCAACCTTTTTAAGTTTGTCCGCCTCTAAAATAAACTTGATCTGGTGTCTGAAACGCTCGCTATCAACAGGCTCAGTTTTGCGCACTCGCGTTTCAAAACTACTTTTGCCGTCACCTCCTGTTTTCAACATAGGCCAGCTCCGGGTTATGGGCTTTTTTACAAAAATGGTTAAGATGAGCGGGTATGTCCCCACACAGCGTACACCGGATCCGAAAACAGAATCTGAGACGCATACTTGTCATCTGCCGGTCGCGGCCATCCGCGCTCGGAATACGTGTGCAGATGGGTATATTGGCCAGGTTCTAGAAAGAATTCAAGTACCAAACCCATGCGCTCGAATTCATGCAGCTCGGGCCAAATGTTAATGGTTTTGGTCGCAAACCAGCGGTTAGAAAACGTCACCACAAATACGCCCCCGGGTTTGAGGACCCGATTGATTTCTTCGAAAACCTCAAACGGATGAATTAAATACTCCACCGATACGGTGCATATGGCTGCATCAAAAGCATGATCGTCGAAGGGCATGCGCGGACTCGCGTTCAGATCGTGGACGCAATGATCTGTCAGGCGGTCGTTGGCCTGCAGTTCCTCATTATTCATCCCAAGGCCGGTCAGGGATTTCAGTGGAAGGTCCTCCGGCAGGTGAGACACCCAGCTGCTCATCAAATCCAGGACTTTGCTTTCGGGCTGCACCAGTCTGCCGTAAAGCCGGCTGATGGTGTCGATGGCCGCGGCATCGATGTGCTGCACCAGGCGAGGCTGGTCATAAAATCTGTGGTCGGGGCTATCGTCCGCCCTGCGGAAAGGATCATCAGCGAAAAAATGGGTTGGGCTGCCGTTTACGCGTGCCTGCATTCCAGGACCGCTAAGAGCGGTATCCGCCCAGTCAATACTGTTGCCGCCATGTTCTTCAAATTTTTCACGAACGTCTTTGATGGTAACTTTAAACTCAATGGCTTTTTCCGCTAGAGGATGATTTGCATCCGCCTTGATGCCATCCCCATTGGCAGATACACAGCGAAAGGGGGACATGTTGTTGGGGTAGACGCCAGCTACTTTGTTGAGTATGCCCAGGGGATAAAAGCGGCCGAATTGCGGCTGAATCGTATCCACCTGCGGGGCGAGCGGCATAATCTGTCGCTGCTGGACTTGGTAAATGCTGCGTTCATCTCGGGTCGCCACTAAGGTGCCGGGCCCTGCCGCCAACACGACCTGATCGCCGGCTTGTTTGCCGTGCAAATCTTGAAGTATTTGGGGGGGCAGGATATCCCGCCATAAATTAACTCTTTGACCGTAGTAACAGTCCGTATGCTGAATGCCGTTGTGCTGGTAAGACGCGCTAAATTCCAAACTTGCCAGAACATCTTCTGATATTTTTTTCATCACTTGTCCCTTTATACGTATGCGGTCGCCAATATGCTTTCAAAGACATTTGCTGTAAACGGTAATGATTGATTCGGAGAGTGCAATTCGGAAATATGCAAAAAAACCATTCCTTTGAGGACTGAAAGCAGATGAATAAAAGCCAACCGTAGAAGGCGGCTGCAAGAATTTAAAGTCGATTTAAGTCTTTTTTATAAGATGCGGCCTGTTTGAGTATGTGCTTCTGCTCTGTTGGGTCTTTGCGGTTCCAGGTTCGGTACATCATGCCGATGCGGGGGTTGTTTTTTAACTTGGGTTGATGCCGGTCAAAAAAATCCCAGAACAGGCAGTTAAACGGGCATGCAGCTTGTCCATGGGGCTTTTTCCGATCGTAGCTGCACTGGCTACAGTAGTCACTCATTTTGTTGATGTAATTGGCTGAGGATACATAGGGTTTGGTGGCCACCAGACCCCCGTCAGCCCACTGGCTCATCGCCCGGGTATTGGGCATCTCAACCCATTGAATGGCATCGATATATACCCCCAGATACCATTCCTCGACCTGATCGGGATGTACCCCGGCCAGCAGGGCAAAGTTGCCGGTGACCATTAGGCGTTGAATGTGATGGGCATAAGCATGCTCTAATGATTGGCCGATTGCGGCCTGCATGCATTTCATTTTTGTATCGGCGGTCCAGTAGAAATCGGGCAAGGCGGCCTTGTGGTTGAAATAATTCATGCGCCCAAATTTCGGCATCAGCGCCCAATAGATGCCGCGCATGTATTCGCGCCAGCCTAAAATCTGGCGCACAAAACCCTCAATCTGCTGAATTTTGATGCTGCGTTTTTGCTTTTCCCAGGTTCGGATGGCGGCCTCGATGACTTCCAGCGGGTGCAGCATTTTAGTGTTGAGCGCAAAGGATATGCGCGCATGGAATAACGACCAGCTTTCAGTGGTCATGGCATCCTGATAGGTCCCGAATTCCTTGAGCCCATTTTTCAAAAAGGCGTTCAGCAAGGCGCGGGACTGAGAGCGGTTGATCGGCCAGATTAAGCTTTTGGGCTTTATGCTACCGAAGGTCTTCACCCCGGCTTTTTCGATCATTTTGTGCAGCTGAGCGACGTCATTGCGAAACAACTTGGGCTTGGGTATCGGCACCCGGCCATCATATCGTTGCCGGTTTTCCACATCAAAGTTCCAGCGCCCGCCCTGCGGCTTGTCGCCGTCCATTAAAATCTCATGCTTTTTGCGCATCTGGCGGTAAAAAGATTCCATCAGGTAGCGCTTTTTTTCGGCAAAAAAATCCTTGAAGTCCTCGCGCCGGGTGACAAAATGCTCGCTATCAAGCGCCTCACTGGAAACCGAAAGCGATTTTGCCAGCTTGCGCAGCTCGACATCCAGGCGGTATTCGTCGGGCAGCAGATACTCGAAACGTGCATACTGCTTTTTTTTGAGTAGTTGTTTTATGTTGCCTGCGATGGTTTGCTTATTTTTTGGGTCATCTAACCGCAGATAAATAACGGTGTGCCCTTTTTCTTCTAATTCTTCGGCAAAAGCGCGCATAGCCGCAAAAAAAGCCAGCACTTTTTGAACATGATGCTTAACATAGTCGGTCTCCTGCCGGATTTCCATCAGCACAAAGGTTACCGCTTTATCCGGTTTTTGAAACCAGGAGTGTTGTGCGTTGAGTTGATCCCCGAGAATTAATCTTAAAATTTTATCTGTCGCCATTGGTCATGACCTATGATTATCTGAATTAACAAAAATGGACGCGGTTAATCCTATTCACCATTAGTAGCAATAAGGCGGGCATGTTATTTCCTGCCTTGCCTTTTCAGAGCTTCCACTTTTTTGACATAGGCCTGAATATCACATTTGCGCTCCAGCCCGGAGGCGGCCATATAGCGGATTTTGCCGAAAATCGGTCGTTCGAACCAGGCCCGGTCGTGAACCCCGAAGACCCAGGCCACGCCGGTGTAGGAATTAGCGTCGCGTCCGTCCAGAAAATATTTGTTGTTGATAGCCAGCGTCGTTTTAAAAGCATGTTCAGGCGTTTGAGACCATTCCAGGATTTTTTTACCCCAGTACATGCGCATATAGTTATGCATAAATCCGGTGGATGCCATCTCGCGCATGGCCGCATTCCAATAGTCGTCGTGGGTTTTGGCATTTTCCAGCTGCCGGCGCGTATACGTATGCTCACGCTTGTCTTTTTTGTGCTCGCCCAAGGTCTTTTGGGCCCAGTTCGGCAAGCATTGATAGGAATCATAGTCGGGCGTGTAATACACAAAATTCATGGCCAGCTCGCGACGCACAACCAACTCTTCGATAAAGGTGTCCTGGGCTTCTTTGTAGCGCTTGTCTGTTTTCAGAATCTGTAAAGCCAGAAACAGCGGCGAAATCTGACCGAAATGCAAATATTTGCTCATGTGGGAAACATCATCGGTCTGGGGCTGGTTGCGGTTTTCGACATAGTTTTTGAACCGATGACGCAAAAAATCTGCAAATATCTTGCGCGCCTGGGCGGTGCCGCCCTTGTAGAAATGGTCGACCGGCCCGACACTGTGGTCCAGCGACATTTTCTCTAAAACGGCGCCGATCTTGCTCAGATCGATGCCGCTTACCCGAAGTTGCAAAGATTGTTTTTTTATTTTCGTGGGTTTAAGTTCAATAAGGTAATCATCGAGATGTTTGTGAATCTTGGGGCGGATGGTGCGGGCCGCATACTCGGCTTTTTCGGAGACCACTTCAAGCGGCACGACGACATCGCTTTCAATCTGAACCACCCGGCAGTCGGCGTCTTTGGCGACCTTTTTGCGCCACTGCTTTTGGTGTCTCAAATAACCGCGATCACATACAATCAGAGAGGCTTTCTGGGCGGCGGCAAGGGCCACATCAGCCGGGTTGCCTTTTTTAACGATCATTTTGATGCCGCGTTTGCCGAGCGCAGCTACTGTCTCCTTGAGCCCTTCGAGCATGAAGGTGTAATGGCGCAAATTGGCTTCCGGATAATCGTCCATCAGCCCGAAGACCACCAAAACACCCTGATCGATTTTATTGGCCTGTTGCACCGCATATTCAAGGGCATGGTTATATTCGGTCCGCTGGGACTGCTGCATCCAGTAGAGCACAAAATCACCTTGCTGCAAATCAAGATTGTTTAGCGACTGAATACGCGATTCGTGGATATTTTGAGATTTCATGTGTTGATACCTTAAAGCCGCGGCAGGCTTATTTTTTTGCGGCACCTTCGAGCTTTGTTTGCAACTTTAGCCAGTCATTGAGCTCCAGCAGGGTTTGGGACAATTGATAGCGGCCGCCGGCAAACACGCCGTAATCGCCCCCACCGGCCATAGACGAAGCAAAACGGATCGTATTGGAGTAAAACAGCCAGGTGGTGCTCCATTTTTTCTCAATGGCTTCGTCATAAGGGTTGTCCTGCCGGTCGGCGAACCCACCCTTCCAGATGTCCTGCATGATGCGGGTGGCGGTCAGTGTCTGGGCGTTGGTCTCTTTGATGGTGTTTTCAAAGCGTTGCCAGTGACCGTTGACCCAGGAAGCATCATGGCAATTCAGACAGGCCGCCTGCATGGCCTGTTTGCGAACAGCCATCTCTTTTTCATCGATAAGATACTTTGCAGCCAGGCCGCCTTCAAAATCGGTCGGCAAGGGCAGTCCGTCTTTGTTGCGAATAATGCTGGTATCGGGTTCAATGGGGTGCGGATGGGCGTAAATCAAACCCAAAATACGCCAGGGCAGCCGATTGTTCATCTGATGGGTTCTTTCAACCACCACCTGCTCATCGGTGTTGACCAATAAGCTGATATGACAGGTGGCGCAGGTGGGGGCTGTAAAGTCCTTGCCGATGGTCCAGGGCACGGCCTTAAAATTCCAGGTGCCATGCAGACTGGAAAAGATATTGCCGTGTTTGCTGGCGGCATAGACCTTGTAAGCCGGTACATCGGGGCCTACGTGGCATTCTTTGCAGGTATAAGGCTTGCGTGCCACCTCAATGGAAAAGGTATGCCGCGTATGACAGGCCGAACACGACCCCATACTGCCGTCCAGATTGATGCGGCCCACACCCTGATTGGGCCAGCCTTTGATGATCGGAAATACCAGCTCACCGGCCGCTTCGGTGTCGCGGATTTCAGTGCCGGCCAGCGCCAGTTTAGTACCATGACAGTAAAGACAAGCTTCAGCCCGAGTGCCCTCGTTGGCGGGCGACCGCATTATTTTGCCGTCCTTGAATGTTGTTGAGGCCAGCACAGCATGCTCATGTTTTTGATGCAGCTTATTATTGGCCAGATTACCGTAGGCATGCGACATGATGTTTTTGGCATATTGCTTTCTTTCGGTCGCATGACAGGTCTGACAATCATCGGGGCTGACCACCACATGAACATCATAGCCGTTATGCTCAAAGGTATCCGTATGGGCTTTGGGTCTGAGTGTGTGGCACTCGGCGCATCCCACCACAACCTTTTGTAAACTTTCAGGCACCGATGTGCTGGAAACTTTGCGGCCAACACCCTCCACTGCCATGGCTTTTTGGGGGGGGATCATGGCATGACGGCTTTTTTGCCAGCCGCTGACGATTCCCGGATGAATCGATGAGTGGCAGTCGATGCACTCGGCACTGGCCTCACTGAGCGGTATCTCATCCGCCACAGCAAGACTGCTGATCAATATACACATGCAAACCGTCAGGGTGAAGGCAAACCATTTCATATGTCGCTCCTTGTGGACAAATAAGAAAGGTATCATGGAGGTTAGCAGCGGTTTTTAAAAATGGTGTCGAGAGCCGCATGCCGGTAATCGAAAATTTCCATCAGTTTAGTGCGTATTAGCATATTGTGCAGGATTTGTCCAAGCCAGCCAAACTTGAGGGCATAGTGCACCGTATCCTGCATTTCGATGCCGCCGGTTTGTTCGATAAACCGGTGCTGGTGGTGCCAGAAACGATACGGACCCAATCGCATCTCATCGACGAAAAAATGAGGCTCATCGACATGGGTAATTTCAGTGATCCAAGTGGTCGGTATTTGAAAAAGGGTTTTGAGTTGGTAGCGAATTATCATCCCGGGGTACATCTTGCCGGAAATGGTATGGGTTATCTTAAAATCAAGCCATAGCGGGGTGATCTGCTGAAGATTTTGGGGATCGGAAAAGAATGCCCAGGCCGTTTCAAGGGATATCGGCAATAATTGGCGGCGTTCGAGCCGATATAGTTTCATAAATTTAATAAAAGTTGTCAAGTTGACCCAAAATGCAAGTGCTAACATCCACCTGCCGGATGATGGGTGTTGGGATCAGATTTCACTGGTCGGTAACGTGCAGCTGTCATGCAGCTTGGGTGTAAATCTCGTTGGTCCCTGCAAAAGGGCTTTGCCGGAGTGTTTGGCTATGGATTTCAGCATGCCGGCAAAAACCCATTGGTGAAACGGATAAAACGCATACCAGTAAATAAAGCCGCTCAGCCCTCTGGGCATAAAACGCGATGTCAGCTCCAGCTCGGATCGCTCATCACCCATGGGATTGATTTGAAATTCCAGCAAGGCATCGCCAGGCGCTTTCATTTCAGACGACAGCACCAGACGATGGGGCGGTTCTACAGCAAGGACCCGCCAGAAATCCACAGCTTCGCCGACATATCGACCTGCCCGATTGGCGCTTCCGCGGCCGAGGCCCGAGCCGCCGACCAGCCGATCGATCCAGCCGCGCAATCGCCACAGCGAATCGCCAAAATAATAGCCGCGGCGGCCGCCGATTTTGTGAATCAGGTCCCAGAGCGCCTCGGCCGGGGCACTTATTTTAGCACGATAGCCGCATTTCAGGATCGTGCCGCCCGCCCAGTCCGCATCGCCGCAATGGGCCCACTCGGGCTCAATCAGCTCGCCGGCATCTGCCCAGCAACTGTCCACCTGCTGTTGCTGAACCCGATCCAACGCCAATCGAATTGCTTCGCGGCAGCTCAATAGTTTCTGAGGGATAATCGACTGAATGCGGTTTTCGGTACATACCGCTTCACTGGTCAACCCTTCGGTCAGCGGCAGGGCAATTGATGCCGGCACCGGACTGATCAGGTGAATCCAGTAGGCACTCAAGGTGGGTGTCAAAACGGGCACCGGTATGACCCAGCGTTTGCGCAAGTTCGCTTCTTCAGCATAGATATCCAAAAGTTTGCGGTAGGTCAGAACATCCGGGCCACCGATATCATACGTTTGTCCGGTGGTCTCCTCGTGAGCCAGGCATTCCACCAGGTAATGAACGACATTGCGAATGGCAATCGGCTGATTGAGCGAAAACACCCAGCGCGGTGTGGTCATCACCGGCAGATGCTCCACCAGATAGCGCAAGATCTCAAAAGAAGCGCTGCCGGATCCCAAAATCATCGGGGCCCGCAAATCGGTGGTGGGTACTGATCCGGACTGCAGAATATCGGCCACCTCGATACGGGATTGTAAATGTTTGCTCAGGGCTTTATCTTGTGCTTCGGCCAGGCCTCCCAGGTAGATGATTCTTGCCAGACCTTCTGATGCGGCGGCGTCAACCATGTTGCGGGCTGCCTGGCGGTCGGCTTCGGCAAATTTTTCTTTCTGGGCGATCATGGAATGCACCAGATAATAGGCTGCCCGGCAGTCTTTGACCGCATTTTTCAGGGAATCCTTGTCCAGCACATCCCCCTGAACCAATTCAATCTGTTTGTGGTGCGCCCAGGGGCGGCAGGCGAGCTTATCCAGTGAACGCCCCATGGCCCTTACGCCATAACCGGCCTCAAGCAGCGCCGGAATCAGCCGCCCACCGACATAACCCGTCGCTCCAGTCACCAGGATGGGTCGAGAAGTCATCTCACAGTCCTCCAACGAGCAGTGAAGAAAGAATTCATTATAGCCGCAGTTAATAAGCAGGAGTATTGCAGTATTGGAGCAAAAATGATTTCGGATTTTAGATTGCGGATTGCGGATTTAGACATCCAGCATATTTGATATTTCAATCCGCAATTGCTTTTAATTCATCCCTCCAGCACTCCAATCTCACTTTAATCCGGCACGCCAGCTTTCATCACTCCCGAGTGAATTAGACGTGGGTATTGAGCTTGAGCTCCACTAAGCTTATCGATATTTGATCCAAATTTGTTTTTGAAAACACCTTGAATGGGTTTTAAAATATCATATTTTGCCCGAGAGTTAGGCGCCGATTCGACTCAGAAGCGGAACGTACACGGTAGTAAGTGAGCATTTTGAATCGAATCGCAACGCAGCTATCGGACAAAAGATGATGTTTTAAAAGCCATTTAAACGTGGGTTCTGAGCTTCAGCTCCACCGGATGCGGATTCAAATACGTCTGCAATTTTAAATACTGCTGATCATATTTACGTACAAAATGGTTGATCAATGTAATCGGCACCACCAGGGGCACAAACTCCTGACGATACTGATTGAACACCTCCAGCAATTCCTGCTTTTCATCCCGCGACAATTGTTTTTTAAAGTATCCCATCAAATGCTGCAGCAGATTCATATTCTTTTTAGGAGTGGTCTTGAGCGCCAATGCCCCCATTAGCAGAGCCTCATATTCAGCGTACAACTCTTCCATCGGCATCTGTTTACCGGCGGCTACCAGCTTGCCCATCAAGCGCGAATGTTTCTGGCTGTGTGAGAGGATCAATAGCTTGTTGCGGGTGTGAAAATCAACAAGGCTGCCCATATTTTTGCCATTGCGTATTGTCTGCCGCCAGCGCTGCAGGGCAAAGATCCGCTCGATAAAATTTTCTCTGATGTTGGGATCATGCAACCGCCCGTCGTCTTCGGCGGGAATCAGCGGAAAATGGGCCATAAATTCCCTGGCAAACATGCCCACTCCCTTTTTGACCGGCATGCCCTTTTCGGTATAGACCTTTACCCGGATCATACCGCTGCTGGGGGAGTCGCTTTTGAAAATAAAACCATGCAGATCTTCTTTTTCCAATTCTTTTACTCGTTTGCGGGCCCAGGCCAACATTTGATCAGTATTATCCGTTTTGGTCTTAAAAGTAATCAATCGCGGATTTTCCGCATCGCCCACCAGACGCATGGATTCCCGGGGAACGCCGAAACCGGCTTCGACTTCCGGGCATACCGGAACATAATCCACAAATTGGCCCAGCGTGCGGGTCAGGTAACGGTCCATTTTGTGACCGCTATTCCAGCGAACTGAATTACCCAGCAGACAGGAGCTGATACCCAGCCGAACGCGTTCATTCATTGCGCGCCTCCGTAATTTTTAGTAGGGTTATCTGATTTTAAAAATTTTACATTTTCTTAGCACAGTAGATGTGATACCCAATAAGATCAAGATAAAATCGATTCTGACAAGAGGACGCGTCGATGCTCACCGAGATGAAAGCCCTTGCCAAACAACGCGATATGTGTGTTTTGGCCACCGTTGACGGCCAAAAACCGTATTGTTCGCTGATGGCCTATGTTGCCGATGATAATTGCGAAGAAATCTACATGGTCACCCTCAAAAACAGTGCCAAGTATAAAAATTTGATGCATAATCCAGCAGTCAGCCTGCTGATCGATACGCGCGAAAGATTCCCCAGCTCCAAGGCCAAAGCGCTGACGGTGGAGGGGGTCTTCTGTAAAATCGAAAAAGCGGAGAAACGAAAGCAGGTGGCCGCAAAGCTTCTGCACACACATCCTCACCTGGACGCCTTTATGCATCATCCCGAGGCGGATGTCTTTTGTATTAAAATCAGCTCTTTTCTTTTATTGAATGGGTTAGAGCAGGCCCATTTCGAAACCATCTGAAGCGAATCTCACAATTCTGCAGCGCCGATCGTTACAATCCCCAGATATCCATCAACGGTGACTTCATCGCCATTTTGGATGAGCTTGGTGGCATCGGGAATGCCGGTTACGCAAGGCAAGCCATATTCGCGGGCAATGATGGCACCATGGATCAGCATACCGCCCCGCCGCTCCACGACACCGGCTGCCAGCGGCACCACAAAGGTCATGTTCGGATCGACAGCATCACAAATTAAGATATCACCATATTTAAAATCGGCCAGATCGGCGTTTTGCTGTATCACCCGGGCACGCCCTTTGGCCAAACCCGGCCCGGCGGGCTGGCCAATCAGCTGCCGGGCTTGAATCACAAAACCGTCGGCCGGTTTTTGCTGGTAGGGCGGTTGAAACTCAGGTCGATGGTCCAGGCTGTCAACCACTTTGAGCAATTCAGCATCAATTTTAATGTTTGTCCGACCCTGAAGGTGAGCATCAATCCGCCGTCTGGCCTCGCGCACAGCCGCCAGCAACTGGGCCTCTATTCTGCCCAGGTAGATATTATCATCATCGCGCAGTTGATAGCTACTGCGGGCAAGGTCCAGCAGCTCAGCAGCCGTTTTTTTCTGCTCACCGACAAAGGAACCCAAAAATTTTTCCTGCAAAGCATCTTTATTTTTTGATGGCTGCCGGCCGGTTTCAATTGTCGTATGGGCGGCCATCTCCAGCAATATCTTATAGAGCGCAGCCGGCGCCTGTTCACATTGGGTCCCGCCGGTAACCGCACAGGTCAAATCGCCAAAATTTTCGACGAAATGATCGACCGCATTTGAAAACTGCGGGTCAAGTCCTTCCGTTTCACCGGCACTTAACGCTTGTGCCAGGGGTTTATTTTCGCGAACCATCGCTGCCAGATCTGCCAGCATCTGATTTCTTTCCAAACTGGCCATCTCGGTGCGGGTCAGCAAATCAATAAATTCATAAGGATCTTCCGGCTGGATAGCATCATTGTAGACCTGTCCGAAAAGACGAACACCATGGGCGTAAGGAATAAATTCTTCCCAGTATATGCTGGTCCATTTTTGATTGATTTCCCAGCGCCGGTTGATTTCTGCAGTCAGGT